>DATGJB010000085.1:0-4089 GCA_035295425.1 Chloroflexota bacterium
CATGCAGGAAGAGTACAGCAACCAGATCGGCGACTGCCCGCAGTTCGCGCCGTACGTCACGCTCAACCCGACGAGCGGGAAGCATGGCCAGGCCAACCCGGTCCAGGCCACGATCGGCGGTCTGAGCTGGGGCGGCACGGTCAAGATCACGATGGGCACCGCCAAGGTCAAGGGCAAGTTCATCCTCGACGGCTACGGGAACGCGTGGGCGAAGCCGCTCACCTTCAAGCAGCCGACGAAGCTCGGACCTGGCACGTACACCGTGACGATCACCGACGTGAAGACGGGAACCAAGGCGACGGCGCAGTACCAGATCACCTAAGCAACACCACGCCGTACACGTAACGAACGGGCCCTCGCTCCTGGTGGGAGCGAGGGCCCTTCTCTTTTCGAGGGTGCGTCGCCGGTTAGCCGGCGCTGTTCTGGAGAGAGTCCTCGGCGGCACTCTGGGCCGCGCCAATCGCCTGCTGCGCCGCCTGCTGCACCTGCTGGGCCTTCTCTCCGATCATCTGCTGAGCCTCTTGCATGATCTGATCGTGCATAGGTCCCATCAGCTGGTCTTCCTGAGGCGTCTCGGGGATGGCGAGCCCCACCGCGAGCCCAACCGCGATGGCGCCGGCTGCGACCGCGAGGGGGTTCTCGTGCATCATCTGCTGGAAGCCGCTCTGCGCCTGCTGCATGCCGTACTGGGCCTGATTGGCCATCTGTCCGGCAGTCTGCTGGATCTGACCAGCTACCTGCCCTGCCGTGTCCTGCGCCGACTGGACCGCCTGGCCGGCAGCGTCCTGCACCTGCCCCGCGGCTCGCCCGGCGGAATCCCCGACGCGCCCGACCATACCGGGCGAGTCGTCGTAGCCGGTCGGCGCTTCGTAGCCGCCGTAGGCGCTGTAGCCGGTTGAACTGTACTGCCCGTTCCAGTAGCGCTCGCGCGGGTAGTAGGCCTCGCCGTTTCCCGAGCTCTTCCGGCCGCTCATGAGGAGCCAGCCGAGACCGAAGCCGGCAAGGGCGGCAGGTACCGGATTGCGCTTGATCGTGTCGAGAAAGCCCGAGCTCATGTCTCGCGCCGAATTACCCATCGTGTCGACCATGTTCTGTGCCTTTCCTATCGTTGCGTCGCGGACCGCGTCCTTCGCGTCCTGGGCGATGCGGCCCGGACTGAGCTTCTGTTCGATGGCGTCGATCGTCTCGCTCATCTCCGATCGCGTCTGCTCGATTTGCTGCCGCGTCTGCACGACCTCGTCGGCAGGTTCGTCCATGTCACCCTCGTCTCCCCTACCGGTGCCGGTATTGCCCATCGAGTCCACGGGCCAGGCGGACGCCTCGCCGTAGGGGTGCGGGTCCCCGAGGACCGTGGACTGCAGAGGTTCGGGTGACGGCTCGACCAGCGTGACGTCCTCGGTTTCCACCGACTCCATGTACTCCTGCTCGCCTAGCTGATCTGATCTTTTGTCCACGCCTGGTTCTCCTTCAACGACTCGATGGTTTGGGTCGGGGTAGGGTTGAGATTCCGGAGCTGTTGGATGCCGGTCCAGACGAGAGCGCCGCCGATGGCGGCAACGACGATGCCGACCAGCAGTGCGGAAACCCACCAGCTGAGACCGGCCTGGCCGAGACCGATGATAAGGGCGGCGACCAGAGCCAGGAAGCCGGCATAGGCGACGGCGCCGCCCGCCGCCAGGAACCCAACATCCTTCCCTGCCTGTGCTGCCTTCTGGCTCAGCTCCGCCTTGGCCAGTGCCACTTCCTGGCGCACCAGGGTCGTCGTCTCTCGCGAGAGATCGGAGAAGAGCTCACCCAGTGAGCGGTCGTCGCCGGTCGTCCGGCGCTCTGTGACTTGATCAACGGGTCGTGCCATCGTACATCCCCGCTGTGGATGGGCCCTGGGTGTAGACGCCGTAGGACTGGTACCGGTCATAGCGGGCCGGCACATATCGAGCCTGGCTCGTCGATCCATAGGATTGCTGCGGCGTCGAGCTCTTGAGGAAGCGCGCGGCAAGAACCCCGACGGCAAACGCTCCACCCAGGAAGAGCGCGCTGTTGCGGCGAGCGAAACGCTCCACATCGTCAATCAGCTCGGGCACGCTGTGCTGTTCAAGGTACGTCGCTACACCTTCAATGCGGCCGGCCGCGGCATCCAGAACGTTTCCGGCGGCCGACTGATTCTGGGCATGCATGTTCTCGCTCGTCTGGCGCAGCGCGGTGGTGACCTGGTGCAATGTGTCGGAGGCCTGCGACTTCTGCTGATGCAGAGCCGACTGCGCTTGCTGTTTAGCGGTGTCTGCTACCTGGCCGGCGGCCTGCTGGGCATTGCGAGTAATGTCCTGAGTCCCCTGGCGCACCTGCTCGGTCACGAGGTCGCTGCTGCCGCCTCTAGCTGGTGCGGATGTCTGGTCCGAAGAACTGGTCATGGGCATCCCCCTGTGTTCCGATGAATACGACTAGACGCGGGCGAGCACAGTCCGCCCGGTCCACTCTCAGTACGTACGCAAACACTGTGCCAGCCGATAGACGCACGTGGGTCGCCGGCCCGACGTATCCGCGCGGCGGCGGAAGCTACTCTTAAGGAAGAGGGTGCGATTCCCGTGGCGATCACGGTAGTGCGGAGGTGCAGCGTGCAACTGGGGATGATTGGGCTAGGGCGAATGGGCGCGAATATGGTGCGGCGGCTGATGCGCGCCGGCCATGAATGCGTCGTCTACGATATTCACGCCGATGCGGTGCGCGCGCTGGCAGCAGAGGGGGCAATCGGGGCGGACTCCCTCCAGGACTTCGTCGACAAGCTCAACGCACCTCGCGCAGCCTGGCTGATGGTGCCGGCAGGTGTGGTCGATCGCACGCTGCGCGACCTGATTCCGCTGCTTTCAGCAGGTGACATCGTGATCGACGGCGGCAACTCCTACTACCACGACGACATTCGGCGCGCCGCGGAGCTACGGGACAGGGGCATTCGCTACGTCGACGTGGGAGTCAGCGGCGGTGTGTGGGGTCTGGAGCGTGGCTTTTCCGAGATGATAGGCGGCGACGATGATGCGGTCGAGCACCTGAATCCGATTTTCGCGGCGCTGGCGCCTGGCAGGGGCTCGCTCGTGCCCACGCCGGGCCGTGAGGGACTCGGTGGTACCGCCGAAGAGGGATATCTCCACTGCGGGCCAAGCGGCGCGGGACACTTCGTGAAGATGGTGCACAACGGGATCGAGTACGGCATCATGGCGGCCTTCGCGGAAGGCTTCAACGTACTCAGACACGCGAACGCAGGGAAGCGGCAACAGAGCGACGATGCCGAGACTGCGCCGCTGCGCGATCCGCAGTACTACCAGTACGACTTCAATCTGCCGGATATCGCCGAGGTGTGGCGGCGTGGGAGTGTCGTCGCCTCGTGGCTGCTCGACCTGACGGCAGCGGCGCTCGCCAGGAGCCCCGAGCTCGAGGATTTCGGCGGCAGAGTGTCGGACTCGGGTGAAGGACGTTGGACGATCATGGCCGCGATCGACGAGTCGGCGCCGGTTCCGGTTCTCGCCACAGCCCTCTTCGAACGATTCTCATCGCGGGGCGAGAGCGACTTCGCCGATAAACTGCTCTCCGCGATGCGGTTCGAGTTCGGCGGCCACGTGGAGAAGCCGTCTGAGGAGGCGGCGGCAGCCCATCCCTGAGGGACCCATCCGGGGAACGCCCTACAGAAAAAGAAGACCGCCGGCGCAATGGCCGGCGGTCTTGGGCTGAGGTCCAGTGCAACCGGAAACCTGCCGGCTGCCACACGCCATCTAGCAGCCCAGGTTTCGCTTCGCCTTGTTCCCCGAGAACACCGAGCCCGGCGGATTGCCATGCTGCTCGCACGTGTTCCCGATCGTGTTGTTGGTCACGATCAACGGTACGCTGCTGTTGTTCTCGACCAGCAGGTTGCGGTTGAACGTGTTGTCACTGACATCCAGCGAGCCCGAATTTCGATCGAACTTGCCATTGCGACCGATAGTGTTCGGCGCGCTACAGACTCCCGAGGTGTCACCCACCACGGTGGCCGCAGCGGTGCCGGTACTGATGACCGACAGATCCTTGCCGATGGTCGAGCCACAGATAGTGTTCGTTCCGCTC
>DATGJB010000086.1:0-11771 GCA_035295425.1 Chloroflexota bacterium
TCCACTTCACGGGTGACATGCACGCCATCACGGCGGCAAACAATCTACTGGCCGCGCTGGTCGACAATCACCTGCAACAGGGCAACGCCCTCGGCATCGATTCGCGGCGAGTGACCTGGCGGCGCTGTCTCGACGTCAACGATCGTGCGCTCCGCGATGTGGTCATCGGTCTTGGCGGGCCGACCGAAGGGGTGCCGCGGGAGAGCGGATTCGACATAACACCGGCATCCGAGGTCATGGCGATCTTCTGCCTGGCCGAGGATCTCACCGATCTCACCAGGCGCCTGGGTGAGATCGTGGTCGGCTTCACTCGCGCCAACGAGCCGGTGCGCGCCGCCGATCTCCGGGTCGAGGGAGCGCTTACCGCGCTGCTGCGAGACGCGATGAACCCGAATCTGGTGCAGACGCTGGAGGGCGGGCCGGCTCTGGTCCATGGCGGCCCGTTTGGCAACATTGCCCACGGCACGAACTCGGTTCGTGCCACTCGCCTGGCACTCAAGCTGGGTGACTACGCGCTGGTCGAGGCCGGGTTTGGTTCCGACCTGGGGTTCGAGAAGTTCTGCGACGTGGTGGCGACGCAGACCGGCCTGGTGCCCGATGCCGCCGTGGTGGTGGCATCGGTGCGGGCCCTCAAGCTCCACGGCGGCGCGGCGAAGAGCTCGCTGGCGGAGAGAAATCCTTCGGCCGTGGCGGCGGGAATACCCAATCTGCTCCGGCACGTCGAGATCGTGCGGACCTTCGGCGTGCCGCCTCTGGTGGCGATCAACATCTTTCCGAGCGATAGTGCGGACGAGCTGGCCCTGGTCGAGACGGAGCTGGAACACGCCGGCGTGCCGGCCGCGCGCTCCGATATCCACGCGCGCGGCGGTGAAGGCGGACGCGAGCTTGCCACCGCCATGGTCGATCTGCTCGATCGTGAGCGGACCAGCTTCCGGCCGCTGTATTCCCCGGATGCGCCACTGCGCGAAAAGATCGAGACGATTGCAACGCGCATCTACTGCGCCGAAGGGGTCGATCTGGTCGAGACGGCGCCGCGCGAGTTGGCACGCTACGAGAAGCTCGGCTATGGCGCACTTCCGATCTGCATGGCGAAGACCCAGTACTCGTTCTCGGACGATCCCACCCGGCTCAATGCGCCCGAGGGGTTCCGGATCACCGTGCGCGCCGCGCATCTCTCCGCCGGCGCAGGCTTTGTCGTCGCCCTCACCGGCGACATCATGCGGATGCCCGGACTCGGCAAATCGCCGGCCGCGGAGCGCATCTCCGTCGATCCCGATGGCCGGATCAGGGGGCTGGATTAGCCACCGGCTGCGAGTACCGGCACAGTCCTCGAGGTGGAGGGGTGATCCTCTCGGTCACGCCCGCGCTTCTTCGGGCAGCTCGTACCAACGCTTGCGCTCGCCAATTTTCGAGCGCAGCTTCCAGCCGGTGCTCTTTGGCGCGCTCATCAGGGCCTCGGCCAGGGTCGAGAGTTGGTCGGGGAGAGAGTAGCGTGGTTCGGTGGCGCTTAGCTCGGCCAGTGTCTCTGTCACCGAGAGGCGCTCGATGGTCTTCTCGAGCGTGCGCTGCAGGCCCCAATCGTTGCGGGTAAGCTCCGTGATGTACCGGATGTTGATCCCCTCCTCGTTCTCGGTGAAGGGATGCTCCTGCAGCAAGGCCGCCATATCCTGCATGTCCTTGTGATTGAGCTCGACCACCTGCATCTTCGTCAGCAGCAAGTCGGCTAGCGGCAGGGTCGAGGCGGTTGGATCGACTGCCAGCCGTCGTCGCAGATCAAAGCTGTGGCACATTTCGAAGCGGTCGACGAAGACATCCAGCTGGCGCCCATTCTGCTCGTCCCAGAAGAAGAGACGCTGGCTGCCGTGCAGCGCATTGAAACGTTTGTCGGGCTCGTGGCCGAGCCCGGTGAGAAGGCCGGTGAGCCGATCGACCATCGACCTCGTTGTGACGAGGTCGATGTCCTTGTACTCCCGTTGCAGTGGAGGGCGCGTGGCGCAGGCGCAGCGTAGTAGGATGCCAACGCCGCCGAGCGCCTGGGCGGTGACACCACGTTCGCGCGCGGCGGCAGCTATGCGCCGAGCCTCATCCTCGGTCTTTGCCAGCGGAACGCCCTGTGCCGAGCCTTCGGCCGTATCCATGGGAGCTCCTCTCTCGCCCCTGCGGTCCGGGCGGCCGTCTTGCCGCGGTCCGTCCGCATACTCCACTGTAGAGAACACTCCTGCCAATGTCCACATGAGGCGGGGCGGCTTCAGAGGACGTGCCCCGAGGCGCTGCGGCGGACAGTGGGCGTGGACGCCGGGTCGCATATTGTTGTTCCATACCTGCAAGGCGGCCATTCCGCACATGCGCCCGGGATCCGCCATCATCAACGTCGCGTCGGTCGAGACGTTCGAGCCCGATCCCCATGCCCTTGCCTACTCGACAAGCAAGGGAGCCATTGTGACGTTTACCAAGTCCCTCGGCGGTGAAGTGATCGGCAAAGGCATCCGCGTCAATGTGATCTGTCCCGGACCGTTCTGGACGCCGCTGACGACGGTTTCGATGGACCCCAAATTGACCGCCAATTACGGACACCAGACACAGATGAAGCGCCCGGGACAGCCGCGCGAGGCAGCGCCGCTCTTCGTGCTGCTGGCCTCGGACGACGGCAGCTTCATCGCGAACGAGGTCTTCGTCATCGCGGGCGGCATGCCGATGCCCAGCTAACTCCTGGCCTCCTCGCCTACGTTGCGAGGAGAACCACGCCGGCGACCATCAGGGCCGCGGCACTCAGCCGACGCGGGATCTCTCCCTCGTTGAGGAAGTGAAAGCCCATGATGGCCCCGAAGAGAATACCGACCTCGCGGGCCGGCGCGACGTAGCTGACCGGCGTGAACACGAGTGCCTCGAGGACGAGGAGGTACGCGACCGGCGAGAGCAGGCCGATTGTAAGGATCTCAGTACGATGCTGCCGCCAGAGCTGTCTGACAGTGGCTCCGTGGCGACTGGCGGCCGGAGTGAGCCAGAGCGTCGAGAGCAGCGTGAGCGCCCAGAGGTAGAAGAGCGGCGGCGCGTGCTGTAGATCCACCGCTTCTTTGTCGGTGAGCGTGTAGCCGGCAATGAGTACGCCGGTCGCCAGAGCCAGGCCAACTGCCGGTCCCGCGCGCTGGCGCCAGAGATCACGCGGGTTGGCACCAAGCGCCACGGCGCCGGCACCAATCAGCAACGCGCCGGCAAGGACGATGGGATGAGGCCGCTCCCCGAGCACGCCGACGGCTCCGGCGGTCGCGAGCAGCGGCCCGGTTCCACGGGCCAGAGGATAGACCAGCGATAGATCGCCGGCCCGATACCCACGATTGAGCAGGACGAAGTAGCCCATGTGGAGCGTCGAGCTGGCGAGGATCAGGAGGAGCGCAACGGGTGTCAGGTGCAGCCCGTGGAGCACAACGATCAGAACGACTGCCGGGGCGAGCATCACGGTCGAGGCGCCGTCAAAGAGCCAGATGAACGCGGCGCCACCTTCGACTCGTTTGGCCAGCAGGTTCCACGTAGCATGAGCGAGCGCCGACGTCATAATCAGGGCCAGGGCCAGAACACTCATGGCGAATCCCTCTCCACCCCGGAGTCGAGGCAGGGTGGAGAAGTCCGGCTAGGCTGAGCCGCCGGCCGGCTGGGCAGCGGCTGCCACCGGCTCGGAGGCAGCACCCCCGTCATCCGGGAGGTCGATGATGCGCGGGCTGGCCGGATCCCAGCTGAGGGCGACGGGCGTCCCGGCGGCGAGTGAGAGCGCCTGCACGCTACCAACATCCACGGTCAGCTCGCCCATTGCAGTGTCGATCGACAGTCGAGTTACCGGACCGAGGAAGGTGTGGACTTTGACCGTGCCGCGCACGCCGAGCTCCGGCACAGTCACGTCACCGTTGAGCGGCTCGAGCCGGATCGACTCGGGGCGGATCAGCAGGAGCACGCGATCGCCCGCCGGGTGCCCAAGCGCCGCCTCAGCCGGCAGGAGGACGTCGTGCGTCTTCACCAGGCCCTCAGCAGCCACCCGTCCTTCGAAGCGATTCATCGTACCGACGAACTGGGCGACAAATGGCGTTGCCGGCTCGCCGTAGATCTCCGCCGGTGAGCCGGTTTGCTCGATCCGCCCTTGTGAGAGGACGACGACCTGGTCTGAGATCGAGAGCGCCTCTTCCTGATCGTGCGTCACGTACAGGGCGGTGATTCCCAGCTGCAGCTGAATGCGGCGGATCTCTTCCCGAAGCTGCACGCGAACCTTGGCGTCAAGGGCTGAGAGCGGCTCGTCGAGGAGAAGGACACTCGGCTCGATGGCGAGCGCCCGGGCCAGCGCCACGCGTTGCTGCTGGCCGCCCGAGAGCTGGTGCGGGTAGCGGTCGAGCATGCTCGCGAGCCCGACCAGCTCGAGCAGCTCCGAGGCACGGCGGTTGCGATCGGCGCGGGAAACACGGCGAATCCGTAGTCCGAAGGCGACGTTTTCCCGGGCCGTCATGTTTGGGAAGAGGCTGTAGGCCTGGAAGACCATTCCCATATCCCGGTGGTTTGCAGGGACATTCGATACATCCTTGCCGTCTACCAGAACGCAGCCGCTCGTGGCACGCTCGAAGCCGGCGATGATGCGAAGTGCCGTCGTCTTCCCGCAGCCGCTCGGCCCGAGGAGCGACACGAATTTGCCGGATTCGATCGCCAGGTCGAGGCTGTAGAGCGCGACGACGTCGGCGAATCGCTTACTGAGCTGTTGCAGCTGAAGCTCGGCCACGTTTACCTCGTACCTGTAAGTTGACCCTGCCGCCGGCCCACACCGCGGCCCAGGAAGAGAATGCCGAGCATGGCAGCCCAGGTCAGCGCGAAGCTGATGATGGCCAGTGCCGCCGCCGGGTTGGCCTTTGCCTCACCGGTGTACTCGACGTACACGGCAAAGGTGTTGAACAGGAGCAAGCTCGACATCGTGTACTCGCCCATAACCAGCGTGATGGTCAGAAACGCAGCCGACAGCATGGCATAGCGGATGTTGGGGAGTATCACGCTCAGCAGGACGCGCGTCCAGCTCGCCCCCACGCTCTGGGCAGCCTCGGTCAGCGTGTGGAGGTCGATAGCGCGCATGCCGGCGTCGAGCGAACGGTAGGTGAAGGGGAGCGCCAGGATGACGTAGGCCATCACCAGAATCTGCGGTCCCGATACCAGCCAGAACGAGACCCGCTGGGGCTGGCCGAGAATCAAGACTGGCTGCGACGTAAACAGACGGTTGATGCCGACCACCAACGCCACCGGGGGCACAACGAACGGCAGCACCGCAAGGAAGTCGATCACTTTCCGGAGCCTGGGCAGCCGGAGATTGACCCAGTACACCGTCGGCACCATAAGGACGATACCGATGGCGACGGTCGCGAGGGCAATCTTGAGTGAATACAGGAAGCTGGCCTTGAAGGCCGGATCCTGAAGAATGGTCAGATAGTGCTTGAATCCGTACTGGCCCGGACCGGTCTCGAGACTATACTCCGCGGTGCCGTAGAGCGGAACCAGAAAGAAGAGGGCGCCCGCCACCAGCCAGAAAACTTGCCAGAAACCAAGACGGCGGGCCCTCATCGCAGCCACCTGCTGGCCCGGCGCTGCAGCAAGGCGTAGATTGCCACTGTGAAGCCGATGATGACGATCATCCCCAGGGCCAGGGCATCGCCAAGGTTGGGATCGATCGTGATATTGCCCGACATCACCGCGCCGATGATGATAGGCACAAGATTGACAGAGCCGCTGCCGATCAAGGCGTATGCAGTGGCGTACGCCGAGAAGGCGCTGCCGAACAGCAGAACCATCGCCGAGAGCAGCGAAGGCCAGAGGATCGGAAGCCCGACCATGCGCCAGTATTGAAAGGTATTGGCCCCGAGGTTCTCGGCTGCTTCACGCCACTGGCTACGCAACCCGTCGATCGACGGGCTGATGATGAGAATCATCAGCGGCAACTGGAAGTACGTGTAGACGATGGTGAGCCCGGTGAAGGAATAGAGTGTAAAGCCGTTGCTGTAGATGTCGATCCCGTAGCTCGAGAGGAAGCTGGTAATGACGCCGGTGGTTCCGATGGTGGCAATAAAAGCAAATGCTAGGGGAACACCGGCGAAGTTGGCGGCGACTCCGGAAAAGGTGATCAGAGCCGACCGAATCCAGCGCGGCGCCCCTTCCTTGACCGCGGCGTAGGCGACGAACAGGCCGAAGATGCCACCGGTGAGCGCGGTTGCGACGCTCAACTTGATGCTCGTCCAGAACGCATCGCGGTACTGGGGATCGAACAGGGTGCGAACGTGATCGAGGGTGTAGCCACTGCCGGTCGACTTGGAGAATGCGCCCTGCACGATCGAGAGGCTGGGCAGCAGCATGAAGATCGTGACGTACAGGAAGAATGGAGCCACCGGCAACCAGGTGAGGGAGAGCTTGCCGAGCAAGCGACGCGGCGCCGGGACGGCGGGCAGCCGGCCCGGGACAATCGCCGAGCGATCGGGCCGTGCAGTCGGCGCGACGTTCGCCATCCCGTCCTCCTCGATGCGTGATGAGCCCGGAGCGGAGTCGTGAGCCCTGGTGAGAGCTCACGACTCGATGCTCAGGACTCTTCTACCCCATCTTGGCGTCCCACTGCTCTTGCAGTATGGCGTTTGCCTTGGCAATCTGAGCCAGTGTGGCAAACTTGACATTCTTGTACGCGCTGGCCGGCGGCAGCTTCTTGGCGAGCTTGGCCGGAATCTTCTTGCGCTTGGCGAGATCGAGGTACCGTGCCGGATGGGTGTAGCCCTTCAGCCAGAGCAACTGTCCCTGATCGGAATACAGGAACTCCATCCAGAGCTTTGCGGCGTTCGGATGCGGCGCATAGGCGCTGATGGCCTGGTAGTACGGACCGCCGTAGACGCCGTGCTTGGGAATATTGACGGTGATCTTCTGTCCCTGGGCCGCGCCCTGGTCCCTGACCGCCAGATTGAGATAGTCCCACTTGATGGCGATGGGTGTCGCGCCCTTGAGAATGGTGGCGGTGTAGGCATCGGCGGGATTGAAGTTCCCGGCCTTCTTGAGCTTGACGAAGAAGTTGATGCCCGGCTCGATGTTATCGAGTGAGCCACCATTGGCGAGCGAGGCCGCCATGACCGCGCCGAAGCCGTCGCCCGCCGAGTAGGGCTTGCCGTCGATCGCTACCATGCCGCGGAGCTTGGGGCTCAGCAGATCGGACCAATCCTTCGGCGCCTGCTTGACCACATGGTTCAGGGAGAGGAAGGACATCGCGCCCCAGTAGTCGCCGTAGTAGTAGCCCTGCGAGTCCTTGAGCGCTGCAGGGATCGTGTTCCAGGTCGACACTTTGTACGGCTGGTACAGCCCGGCTGCCTTGCCGGCCTGCGCCGCCGAGCCCGAGACGTCGACCGCGTCGGGCTCGCGATCCTGGCCCTTGAGCGTCTGGATCGCCTGGTTCTCTTCAGCGGATGTTCCGTCGGGGTTGGCGTTGCTGATGCCGAGACGGTACTTGGTCTGGAAGATCCGGATGATCTCTCCGTAGTCGGCCCAGTCCGGCGGTAAAGCGATGAGGTTGATCGCCCCTTCCTTCTGAGCGGCGTCGATCAGGCTCTTTGAGATCCTGCCGCTGTCGGCCAGCGCCTCGGGTGTCTCGAGCAGACCGGGGAATGCACCCAGGCCGGCCAGGCCCAGGCCGCCCGCCGCCCCCATCTGCAGCAGCTGGCGTCGGCTGATCTGTCTGTTACGGTCTCGCACGTTCTCCTCCTACTTAGTGAAGCTTCCAAAACCCTCCGGAGCCGGGCGCGGTGGCACCGGCCTACCGATAATGTGAACCGAGTCGGGCACGGAGGCGCCGGCCTACGGGTATTGAACGAGCCGGGCCCAAAGGCTCCAGCCTACACGCTGTGAACGGGCCGGGCACAGAGGCGCCGGCATACGGGTTTTGAAAGGCACGCTTAGCCTCACTGTCGAGCAAACTGCTCGCTGCGCCGGATCAGGATGCTCTCGCTCGCTCCGCTTCTCCTCCACCGGGTTTCACGTTCCCCCGGTCGGCTACACCGCTTGCACCTATCTGCCGGGGAGCCGGCGCACCTGCAACTACCGGCTCCACGGCCTGTCCGGCAACGGCCCAGCTCGGCAGCAACCGTGACAGCACCCGGCTGCGCCGTATGAGCAGTATGCAACATTCTCGTTGCAGGGTCAACCAGACGCTCGATGCTCGCTGGAACGGATCAGGCGGCCCGCCGGCCGAGGGCCGGCGTCGAATCAGCCGCGCGCCCGACCGACATGGCGTGGTGGCGATTGGCCTCGTGCTGCCAGCGGCGCTCGCCGCAGCGCAGCGCGAAGGCGAGCGCGATCATCAATAGGATGCCGAGCGCTCCCGAGATCAGCCCCACGGTTCCGCCCAGACGAAGCGCGGTTGCGCCGAAGACGTAGCCGGCGGTGCCCATCAGGGCCGCCCACAGCGTACCGCCCGCAAGGTTGCAGAGCGAGAAGCGCCGCCAGGGCATGCGGTACGATCCCGCTAGAAACGCCGCCCAGACGCGGAGGAAGGCGACGAACCGGCCGAAGAACACCGCCTTTCCGCCATGCCGCCGGAAGAGATACTCACCCAGCCGGAGCCGCTCGGTGTCGAGTCCGAGCCGGGAGCCGTAGCGTTGCAGGAGGCGATGGCCCCCGATCCGCCCGGCGGCGTATCCCAGGTTGTCGCCGAGTACCGCCCCGGCTGCCGCCGCTGCGATCAGCAGTCCAATGCGAAGGTGATGCGTCGTGCCGGCGTACGTAGCGGCCAGGAGCAACATACTCTCACCCGGCAGCGGGAAACCCATGCTCTCCACTGCCACGAGCCCGAGCACCGCCCAGTATCCGTACGCTGCCAGGAGCGTCAGAAGGTGATTGGCACTGATTTCAACCATAGGACGGGACCTCGATTCTCGCTCGCGTGCTTCCAGTAAACACCCGCCGGGCGATCCTGCCATCGCGCGGATGGTCTACCGTGCCTCGGTCTTTAGACCGAGACCGTGCGTCGCTCGAATGTCTCCCCTCCGCGTCATCCTCCTGCCCGATGTGCAAAGCGGCGCGGCGCGGTTTACTGAGAGCATCAGGAGGTCACGACGATGGCGACCGAGACTCCCGGAACCACGACGACCGCATCCCTTACCTTGGCCGAGCGGAGATCGCTCCGCTCGCTGCGCCGACGCTACCAGGAGAATCACGATCTATTCAGCAGGCAAGAACTGGCACGGCTTGGCTTCCTGCGCTGGCTCGTCCAGTCGGGACGCGTAGCCCCATAGCACAGAAGGAATACGCCAATGATGTACCTAGTCGAAGCACCCGAGATCGTCCGCAGCCGGCACGAGCAGTACCGGCGCGAGGCGGCTGAGGACCGGATCGTACGAGCAGCCCGCAAGGCTCGCTTCGCACGATCCGGATCGGGGTACCGCTTCATCCCCGTCGGTGCCCGCCTCTTCAGAAAAATTGACGACACCCCCTGCGTCGCCTAGCCGACTCCTCCTCACTCACGATCCCCGCTGACTCACCCCGAGTCGGCGGGGATTGCTCTTGCGTGCGAGCTGGGTATCGCCGGGAGAACCGGTGTGAGTCCCAGGACCGGAGAACCGAAGCTCGTTCTCCGGCATCGGATGGAACGAGCCGGCTGAAGGTTGGACGGGGCGCCGCATTTGCGCCATCATCTCCTGGAGAACAAAAAGGCAGACAGGGCGTGCGAGCCCAGCTCTCCACGGAGTCCCCGGTGCGCACCATCATGCATGTCGATCTCGACGCGTTCTACAGCGCCATCGAGCAGCGCGACCGCCCCGAGCTGCGGGGCAAGCCGGTGGTTGTGGGGGGCGATCCCGAGGCGCGTGGCGTCGTGGCCACCGCCAGCTACGAGGCACGCCGTTTCGGCATTCACTCCGCCATGCCGGCTCGCACCGCACGCCGGTTGTGCCCGCAGGCGATATTTGTCCGCCCGCGGTTCGACGTCTACCGGCAGGTATCGGCCGAGCTGCGCCAGATCTTTGCGGCGCTGACTCCGCTCGTCGAGCCGCTGGCGCTGGATGAGGCGTTTCTCGACCTCTCCAGCCTCCTGACCTCGCCGGCGGAGGCGGGCGAGACGGCGCGGGCACTCAAGCAGCAGATCAGGGACAGCGTGAAACTGACGGCCAGCGTCGGCGTCGCCTCGAACAAGCTGATCGCCAAAGTGGCTTCCGACCGGGAAAAGCCGGATGGGCTCACCATCGTGCCCGCGGGGGAGGAACGGTCCTTCCTGGCGCCGCTGCCGGTCCGGCTGCTGTTCGGGATCGGTCCGCGGACCGAGGAGCGTCTCGGGGCGATCGGCATAGAGCGGGTCGGCCAGCTGGCGGACGCCGACCCGGGCTGGCTGGTGGCGCGACTCGGCCAGAGGGGGTTGGAGTGGCAGCGGCTGGCGCAGGGGATCGACGACCGGCCGGTCGAGCCGCAGCGCGAGCTCAAGCAGATCAGCCGGGAGCGAACCTTCCCGCGCGATGTCGCGGATCGGATCGAGCTGCGCGCGATGCTGCAGGCGCTCGCGCATGAACTGGTTGCCGATCTGCAAGAAGCGCTGCCGGCCCGGACCGTCACGTTGAAGCTGCGCCACGCCGACCTCAGGATCACCACCCGCCGTGCCACTCCGGGCCCTGTCATAACGGCTGAGCTGCTCGAATCACAGGTGCTGCAACTGTTCGAGGAGGGCTGGGACGGCCGGCCCCTCCGCTTGATGGGCGTCGGCGTCTCCAACTTCGTGACCGAGCCAACCGGGCAGCTGTCGCTCTTCAACTGATTCGTTTGGCGACTCTGTCATACATTCGTAAGACTCGTTCTCTCCTGGTCATTCCCTTCCGGCAGCAGGGAAGGCGAATCATGCTGCGGGCGAAGCGCACTTGCTCGCGTGTCCCGCGCGCCCTTACCGAGGAATCAGTGGAAAGAAAGCGAAATGACGGATACCAAATCTTCCTACTCGTTCATGGTTCTCCTTTGCGTGACGCTGCTGGCATCGGTGCTCATCACTCCGGCCGGCGCGGTCTCGGCCGCGTCTGGCACATATGTCAAGACGTACGCGAATGTCCTCGCGAAGACTCAGGTCGACGTGACACCTGCCGATGTCGCTACCACGTCCGATGGCAGATCGATCGCTCTGGCGGCACTTCTACTACCAGGTGTTGAAGGGTACGGGCCGCCCACTCAGTGAGTACTTCGCGTCGTCGAGCGTCACGAAGGACGGCGGCTTCCAGTCTCTCGGATGGACCGAGAACTACCAGAAGCAGCGGGGCGAGCTCTACGCGGTTAAAACGGACAGTAACGGACTCGCGGGCGCCTGTGGAGACGTCAATACTGCTACCTCACTCACCGCGATCAATCCGGTGCTCAGCCCCGTCACGCAGAACCTTCCAGTCGGGATCGCGGTAGTTTCTGGCGGTACGCCGCAGGTCAAGATCTCGGCCACGGCGATTGTCGTCGGCCACGAGTGCTAACAGAGACACGACTGTGGGGAGCTGTCCCCACCGGGTGACTGGAGTGGTAGTGTGGGTTCATGAGCCGCCCACGGCTGACCCGACGCGAGCTGCTCCTCCGCTCGCTCGCCGTGAGCGCAGGGGTCGGCGCTTCCTTGATGAGTGGTGAGATGACGCGGCTGGCGGAAGCCAGCGAATCGCGCGGTGTTCGTTCGCCGGTCCCGAAGACCCTTCGCCAGAAGATCGGACAGCTGTTCGTGGTGAGCTTTGGCGGCACGAGCCTCCGGCCCGGCACCGAGGAGCTGATCGCCGGCC
>DATGJB010000087.1:0-3755 GCA_035295425.1 Chloroflexota bacterium
GCATGGTCCGTAGGGAGCAGCTCTAGAAACTAGACTCGGCGCGAAGGAAAAAGCCTCCGGAGCTGTGCTTGCCGGCTCACTCCGAAGGCCTGGTACGAAACCACGCGGAGCGTACCACCGGGCTTCTCGGCGGGCTGCCCGAACTGTGGCGGGTGGCGGTGGACTGCCCACGGCAAACGCAGTCGGCGGCTCCGTGAGTTCAACGATGAGCAACTACTCGAACAACACCGTTGGAAGTGCGCAGGATGTCACAAGGTCGTCACGTCGTTCGACGACCGCGTGGTCCCTCGCTTCCGGTATTCGCGGCAAGTCATCGTCGTCGCCCTCGCCGCGCGACTGAGCGGCGCCACCTGGGAAGCCTCGGCGGCCAGCTGCACGGCGGACGGCCAGGTCGACTCCTCGGTGTTGAAGCGCTGGCAGCGGCGCTTCGAGCTGGTCGAAGGCCGCCTTGTCGAAAAGAAACCACCCGACGCGCCCTTTCCGCCCGGACCTGTCCGCGAGACGCTGCCGGCACCGGTCGGGAGTTGGAGTCCAGACCCAAAACGGGAGGACCATTGGGCACGCAGTCCACCTCCGCAGCCTTGACTGATTACCAGGGCGGCACAGCTCCCGCCGGCAGTCGGCTGTACGTCGGTATCGATGCGGGACGCCGCCAACACGCCGTGGCCAGCATCGCGTTGGACCGCATGGAGAACGGCAGCTGGGAGCGGGCTGCCGTCCATCGCATTTCGAGCACCGGACGCGGCTGTCGCGAGCTCGTCGCCTGGCTCGAAGCCAGCGGGCACCAGCATCACCAGGTTCGAATTGGCTGTGAACCGACCGGGCTGTGGTGCGCCGAGACCATGGTCGCTTGGCTCGAGCGGAAGGGCTATGAGGTCCAGTGGCTTCAGACCTGGGCGTTACACGAGCGCCGGCGATTGGCTATCGGCAAGCAGACCAAGACCGACAGTCTCGACGCACGGCTCATCGCGCGTCTTCTATATGAGCGCGAGTTCCACGCCCAGAACCGCGGCTTCCTGAAGGCAGGTCCTCGGAGCACAGACGCTTTACGACTACTGGTTCGGAGCCGGGTTCGCCTCATCGAGCAGCGCACCCGACTCCGCCTTCAGCTGACCAACATCGAGGACGCCGTCTTCCCAGAGTTGAAGGAGTTCTTCAAGACCAGCATCACCAGTCCTGCCGTCCGGCATCTGCTCGAGGCCTTCCCGACACCCGGTTCGATTGCGGCCGCGCCGCCCAAGCGCATCTACAAGACTCTGGTGCTCGAGGGCCGGGCCAGGATCTTTGCTGCCCGAATCGACGAATTGCGCCAACTGGCCACCGACAGCGCCGGCCTCCGCAATGTTGAGCCGATTCTGCATGCCCAGCGCTGGCTGCTTCGCCAGCTCCACAGCGTCGATGAGCAGATAGACGACGTCGAGCGCTCAATTCTGGCCACGCTCGAGAGCAGTCGTCCCGAACAACGAGCCGTCCTCGACAGCTTCCCGTTCATGAGTGACATGCGGCAGGCGGTGCTCCTGGCCTGCATCGGTGACATCCACACGTTTCGGAATGACGCTCAGCTGCGCAAGCTGCTCGGTTGGTATCCCGAGGCCCGCGAGTCCGGAACCTCCGTCTCGGTGCACCGGCTTGGCTACAGCGGCAACCGCCTCGGGCGCCGCGAGGTGTGGTTCTGGGCCATGCAGCTCATCACGCCGAACGGGCCCGACACGCCGTTCGCCGCCTACTACCAGCGGCTCCGCAAGCGTGGCGTTCCAGGACACACGGCTGTCGGGCACCTCGCCGGCAAGCTGATCTCTGTCCTCTTCTTCTGCATGCGCAGCGGTCGGCCTTACGACCCGGCGCAGCATTCCGCTGCCCTTGGCCTCGGCGACGCCAAATAATGGGTCGAGGAGCTGTTTGCTACCTCAGATAAGTTTGTGGCGCGTCGAGTCCCTCAGCCCGAGCAGTCGTGAGCCGTGAACGGACCATTAGGGCGGACGACCGACCCCTCACTGATATGACGGTGCGCGCACCTGCACGACGGGCTCGTTACTTGCCGCGGTGCTCACTACTGAGGGCCACTATGGCGAGCTGGCGTGACAAGGCCTCGTACATCGCGGACCTCCAGTCCCAGCTCGGGATCCTCGGCCGCGACTGCAAGATGCCGGTTGGCGGACCCGAGAACGTCCAGAAGATCCAGCAGCAGTTCGTCGCCAGCTACAAGGGCAAGTCGGCGAACCTGAGTGAGACTTACACCAACGACTTCGCCGACAAGGCGAGCTGATCGACCGCGACCCGACTCGGGCCCGGGCGTCGTGCCCGGGCCCGACCAGCAAAGCCGGCTGCGGGGGCGCAACCCCTGTTACGCATGCACGATAACGGTGAGGCACTGTGAGGCTCAGGCGATCGCTGCGGCGGGTGTGGCAGTTGGTACGTCGATTCGCCCCGCCTCTGCCAACCGCGTGGCAATCGTCTCTGCAACGAACGCTGCGTCGGGACCCTGGCCTCCGATGAGTCCGGACGCCAGACGCGTCTGAAATGGCAGGCCCATGAAGTAGAGGCCGTTCTCACCTTCGGCGACTCCGCCGGTGTGCTTCGGGTAGCCGTCGGGGCCGGTTACCGGAAATCGGATCCACGAATAGTCGCGAGTGAACCCGGTGCACCACACGATGGTCTGCGGCTGCAGCTTGCGACCACCATCGCAAACTGGAAAGCCTCCGTCGATGGCGGTCACCCTCGCTGCGCGCTCGACGCCGGCGGCCAGAGCCTCGCGCATCGTTACTCGAATCAGCGGTGCGCCGTGGTGAAGCACAAGCGGCTTCATGCGCCGGCCCATTGGGGTACGCACCGAGGCGATCTTGTTGGCGTAGAACCAGAAGAACTTGCCCTGGAACGCATAGAAGATGGGCGGGATCGCGCCCGTTCCGCGGCCTGCCAGCACGGTCTTGAAACCGGCGCGAGCCGCCTCGATCGCAATTTCGACGCCTGATGTGCCGGCGCCGACCACCAGCACTTCGCCGATCAACTGCGACGCGTTCTTGTACCCGGATGCGTGAACCTGTCGAATCTCGGGCGTGATGTCCACGGCGAATTCGGGAACCTTCGGTCCCTGGTAGCCGGTCGCGACCACGACATGCTCGGCGATGATCGGCCCGGCGGACGTGTCCAGTCTGTACGACTCGCCACTCCGCTCGAGGCTGAGCGCGCGGACGCCGGTGCGGATCGGTAGCTGGTGCTCCCGTGCGTACTCCTGAAGGTAGTCGGCCAGCTGGTTCTTGTCGGGGAAGCTGTCCGGAGGCGCTGGAAACTTCGAGCCCGGAAGGCTGTCAAAGCGAGCCGGCGTGAACAACCGCAGAGAGTCCCAGCGGTTCCGCCATTGATCTCCGACCTCACTTCCAGCCTCCAGTACCACGTGCTTCACGCCACGCAGAGCCAGCTCATATGCGCTCGCCAGGCCCGCCTGACCGGCTCCGATCACCACCGCCTCAACCATTTCCGCGTCACCCACTCGGCACTCCTTCACTAAACATGCAATCACTGCAGTGATACTGCAGTCTGTGTGGTGCTACTGTAACGACCACGATGGCCGACGTCAAGCCGGAACGAATTCCGTACCGCCAGCGGCAGGCCCTCGCCACACGACGACTGATCGCGCAGGCGGCCCGGTCGCTGTTCACCGCTCACGGCTACGCGGCGACGAGCATCGAGGCCGTCGCGGCGGACGCAGGGGTCTCGCCGCGCACGGTCTATGCGATCTTCGGAACCAAGAAGGC
>DATGJB010000088.1:0-3543 GCA_035295425.1 Chloroflexota bacterium
GCCGGATATACTCCGGCACGTTGGTATGCGCCGGGCACGCCCATTGACAATCCACCACTCGGTGGAAGTAGTTGGGATCTCGAATATCGGTGGGTTTCACGCCTCGGTCTCCAGAGCGGTTCATACTAATACGAGGCATTGACAATGCGCGAATGGTACCACTCGACCGGCCCGCTCCGGGTCGCGCTCGATATGACGTTTCCGAACCGGGCCGCCGTCCGCGGAACGGGCTCCGGCGTGTATGCCCACGCGCTCGTCCGCGCCCTTCGCACGCGGGATGACGTCGCCGTCGCAACGATCGCCGGCGCACCCGGAGGCGGTCCTCTCGACACGATCGGCTGGCTGGCACGGGGGGCACGCCGGACGCTCATCAGGTCACGCCCCGAGGTGCTGCATTGTCCTGCCTTTGTCACGCCCTGGCGCTCTCCGGCGCCTTTCATCATCACCATGCACGACGCCGGGGCGTTTCGCTTCCCGCTCGACTTCAACCGCGAGTGGCGAGCCTACAACCGATTCGTCCTGCCAGCTCTCGCACGGCGCGCCTCCGCCGTCATCGCCGGAACCGAAGCAGCCCGCGCCGATCTGATCAACTACTATGGCCTGGCTCCCGAGCGCATCGTGGTTACGAGCTACGGCGTGGGCGAGCGCTACCGACGCCCACCGCGTCCGGATGTGATGTCACGCCTGCGCGCCAGTCTCGCCAACGACCGTCCGCTCCTGCTCTTCTGCGGCGGTCCGAGCCCGCGCAAGAACCTGGATGTTGCCCTGCAGGCGATGGCTGCCGCGGCGTCCGGCAGCGCGCTGGCCGCGGCCCGGCTGGCCATCTCGGGCGCCTCGGCCGAGGGCTATCCGGCAGCCGTCGAGCTGATCCGGCGCCTGGGGTTGAACGAACGGGTCACCTGGCTGGGACGGATTCCGGCCGAGGAGATGCCCGAGCTCTACGCGGTCGCCGGAGCGCTGGTGTATCCCTCCATCTACGAGGGGTTCGGGCTTCCGCCACTTGAAGCAATGTCCATCGGTACACCGGTGGTGGCTTCATCGATTCCACCCCTTCGGGAGATCCTGGGCACGGCGGCCCTCCTCGTCGATCCACGTGATCCCGACGCGCTCGCCTCGGCGCTCGATACGGTACTGGATCAGCCCGAGGTGCGCGATCGACTGGCGGGACGCGGCAAGCGGCGATCGGCTGCGTACACCTGGGAGCGCTGCGCCGCCCAGACCGCCGAAGTCTATCGGAAGGTGGTCGGGTGCGCCTGATGCGCTCGTATCCGCTTCCCCGATGTCCCGCGGGCCGAGACACCCCGTTCCAGGCTGCCGAATCGCCCGGCCGCCGCGGAGGAACCATATGACCCTGGAACGCTCGCGACAGGAATGGGAAGAACTGGCAGCCCTCGACCCGCTCTGGGCGATCCTGAGCGATCCGGCGCAGCGTGGTGGCCGCTGGGATCTTGACGCCTTCCTGCGAACCGGCGCGGAGGAGGTCGACCGCGTACTCGGTACCGCGGAGCAGCTGGGCTATCCTCACCGGAAGGAGTCGGCGCTCGACTTTGGTTGCGGTGTCGGTCGCCTAACGCGCGCCCTGGCCGCCCACTTTGCTACCTGCTGCGGGGTAGATATCTCGGAGCGGATGCTGGAGCAGGCCCACCGGATCAACCGCGACGTTCCCGGTTGCCGGTTTGTGCTCAACACGGCGACCGATCTGCGCCAGTTCGAGGACCGTTCGTTTGACCTGGTGTACTCGGCCATCGTGCTCCAGCACTTGCCGTCGTTGGCGGTTGTGCGCGCGTACGTTCGAGAGTTTATCCGGGTCATCCGCCCCGGCGGGCTGGTCGTGTTTCAGCTGCCGTATCTCATCCCCTGGCGCAATCGAATCCAGCCACGCCGGCGTGCCTATACGCTCGGCCGGACTATCGGCCTGAGCGAGCGGCTGTTGTACGACCGGCTCGGTCTCAATCCCATCTCGATGCGCGCCGTGCCTCGCGACGAGATCGAGCGAATCGCGGCCGGGTGCGGGGCCCGCGTGGCCCTGGCCGAGCCGGACACCGATCTGCACCAGCCGATTCGCAGCTATCGATATTATGTCCACCTTCGAGACGAGTGAGCCGGAACCGGTTTCCATCCTGTTTGTCCACGCCAGCGATGAGCTCTACGGTTCGGATCGAGCCTTGTTGGAGATTATCCGGGGTCTCGACGGCCGTATCTTTAGACCGGTCGTCATCTTGCCCGATGACCTGCCGTACGAGGGGTTCCTCTCCGCCGAGCTGGCTCGTCTCGGGATCTCGGTCCGGAAGATGGACCTCGCAGTAGTGCGGCGCTCCACGCTGCGGTGGCGCGACGGGCCCCGGCTGATGATGCGTCTCGGTCGGAGTGTGTTCCGGTTGAGCCGCCTGATTCGGGAGGAGAGAATCGGGCTCGTCCACACCAACACCATCGTGGTCTGGCCGGGTGCCTTCGCCGCGCTCCTCTGTCGGGTCCCGCACGTCTGGCACGTCCACGAGGTACTGGGAGGACCGAGAGCCCTTCGCGTCCTCGCCGGCCGCGTCGTGGTGGCGTTGTCGGCGGCCGTGGTAACGAACTCCGGAGCAACCACCTCCGCACTTGTCGGCACACGGCCGCCACTGCGAGTCGAGCTGGTCCCCAACGGCGTGGAGGTCCCAGCCGTGTCGCCCTCAACCCGCGATCGCGTCCGGCGGGACTGGGGCGTGAGCGACGAACGAACCGTGGTATTCGGCGCCATCGGTAGGATTTCGGCCCGCAAGGGCCTGTCCGACCTCCTCGCCGCGTTCGCGCAGGCCCGTGCCGGCGATACGGGTTTCCACCTGGTCCTGGCCGGCAGCACCGTGCCGGGCCAGGAGTCGCAGCTGGACCAGCTGGAGAGTCTCGCAATCCAGCTCGGCCTCGGGCCACACGTCACCTTCACCGGCTTTTTCCGTGATCCCGCCGAGATCGTTGCCGGAATCGACGTGCTCGTCATGCCGGTTCTGAGGCCCGAATCATTCGGGCTGGCCGCGGCCGAGGCCATGGCGGCCGGTAAGCCGGTCATCGCCTCGAACCTGCCGGCGCTCGACGAGCTGGTCGCCAACGATGAGACCGGCATCCTGGTGCCGCCGGGCGATGTGCCGGCGCTGGCCGGCGCAATACGGCGCCTGGCCGCTGACAGGGCACTCCGCGAGTCTTTCGGTCAGGCCGGCCGGAAGCGTATCGAAGAGTGTTTCTCGCTCGCCGCCTATCGCCATCGGTTCGCATCTCTCTATGCTCGGCTCTCGGCTGTCGCCTCCGGTCGTCTCTGATGCGGCCTACTGCCGTCCAGTCGGTACTCGCACTGCATACAGCTCGACCAGATCGCCCAGGCCTGCCATTCCCAGGGGCCATCCCAGTACGTCCAGCCCACGCCACAGGCAGAACGCGGCTACCCGGCCGGGCGGCGATGACCGTAGTCGAGCCGGCCGCGGCCACCTATCCGGCAGACTATCCATCACCCGGCTCAGTGGCTCGATCACCGCGCCCGGGACGAATTGCGTCCGCATCACTCGCGGCTCGAAG
>DATGJB010000089.1:0-32973 GCA_035295425.1 Chloroflexota bacterium
CCCGGCACCGAGGAGTTGATCGCCGGACGGGCGATCGGCGGCGTTATCCTCTACGGCCGCAATTGCACGTCGGCAGGACAGGTCAAGACCCTGATCGGGCGGCTGCAGCGTGCAGCGCCTTACCCGTTGCTGGTCTGCACCGATCAGGAGGGCGGGGCGGTCGTCCGGATCGCACAGGGTGTGCCAGTCTTCCCTTCGGAGGCGAGCTACGGCCAGGCGGGATCGGCGGCGCGTGTGTACCGGGATGCGACCGCCACCGCCACCGCGTTGCGCGCGCTGGGTCTCACGCTCAATCTGGCGCCGGTGGTCGACGTGCTCGGTAACCCGCGCAGCCCGATCGGGAGCAGATCGTACGGCGCCGATCCTAATCTCGTCGCCCGGTTGTCCAGCGCCGCCATTCGCGGTTATCAGGATCACGGTCTGAGGGCTACCGCCAAGCACTTCATCGGGCTCGGTCACACCTCGATCGATTCCCACCAGGCGCTGCCCAGCGTGCCACTCAGTCTCGCCGCGCTGGAGCGTGACGACCTGATCCCTTTCCGGTCGGCGGTGGCGGCCGGTGTGTCGACGATGTTGGTGGCGCACGTCGCTCTGCCATTAATCGATCGCTCTGGCCGGCCGGCTTCACTCTCACCCACGGTCATCGGCGGCATCATCCGCGGTCGCCTCAAGTTCAAGGGGACGATCATGACCGACAGCTTGCTGATGGGCGCAGTGCCCGGCGGTGGAGGGCAGGCGGCGGTCGAGGCGTTTCAGGCGGGGGCCGATCTCCTGCTCTTCGGGCAGAGCCGCGACTTCCCGGCAGCGGTGATCGACGATGCTATCGCGAGACTGCTGCACGCGGTGCAGCGCGGCACGATCGCGGAGAGCAGGATCGATGCCTCCCTGCGCCGCGCCCGTCTCTTGAAGGGTGTGTGACGCGGAGCCCTCGGGGTCGCTGATTCGGAACCGGCAGGCGTGACCGCGGGGTCACTGGTATGCTCGGGCAAGCCGCCGCCACCGGACGGTGACGGCGAGAACGTGCGCCCCAGCCCACCGCGTGCCATGTGCCGTGGCCGGCATCGGGTGCGTCAAGGAGCTGGAAATGAGTGACGATCGTGCGGCGATGGCCCCGTCGACCGTGGCGGTGCACGGCGGCGAACGCCGGCCGGGTCCGGAAGGCTCGGTCGTGTTCCCGATCTACCAGGGCACGGTGTACAGCGTGCCGCCCGGGACCGACTACCACGCCATCAAATACATTCGCCTCAACTCGACTCCTTCCCAGGAGTACCTGCACGACAAGCTCGCGGCACTGGAAGGGGGCGAGGCGGCGATCGCCACGGCCTCGGGCATGGCCGCCATCACCACCACGCTGCTCGCCTTCCTCAGTGCCGGCGACCATCTCATCGCCGTGAACAATCTCTATGGCGGCACCATGGATTTCCTCATCCAGGAGACGGCCGGTCTGGGATGGTCGTATACCTTCGTCGATCCCTGCCGGCCCGAAACCTGGGAAGCCGCCGTAACCGAACGGACCCGGGTCTTCCTCACCGAAACGATCACCAATCCGCTGATGCGCGTGCCGCGACTCGCCGAGATGGTGGACTTCTGCCGGCGTTTCAACCTGGTGTCGGTCATCGACAACACGTTTGCCACGCCGATCAATTTCCGGCCGCTGGACTGGGGCTTCGATGTCGCCTGCCACAGTGCGACGAAATACCTGAATGGTCACTCCGATCTGGTCGCCGGCTGTGTCATCGGCAGCGCCGACACCATCGAGCGGGTCCGGCATCGATTGAATCTCTTCGGCGGCTCGCTTGATCCCCACGCCGGATTCCTCCTGGCGCGCGGCATCAAAACCCTGGCGGTGCGAGTGGCCGCTCACAACGCGAACGCCATGGCCGTTGCCGAGTTCCTGGAGCGGCACCCCGCCGTCCGGGAGATCAACTATCCGGGCTTGCCGTCGCATCCGGACCGGGCTCATGCCTCGCAGCTGCTCTCCGGCTTTGGCGGCATGATGAGCTTCCGGCTGCGCGAAGGAGCACCGGCAGCGGAGCGCCTGCTCGACGCGCTGCAGCTTCCGACCAACGCGCCAAGTCTGGGTGGTGTAGAGTCGCTCATCACGCAACCGGTCAAGACGTCCCACGCCGGCATGCGCCGCGAAGACCGGGAGCGGATCGGTGTGACGGACGATCTGATCCGGCTCAGCGTGGGGATCGAAGGTAGTGAGGACCTGATTCGCGACTTCAGTCAGGCGCTGGACGTTGCTGCGTCCGTGGCGGTTGGCTAGCCGCGTCGGTTCCCATGTCGTTGCCTCCAACCCTTTCGCGGACGGCTGCTGCCGGCCGATTCCTCGACGCCGCCGAGCCGTTCGTCACGCCGGTTGCCGTGGTGGACGAGGCACAGATGGACCGCAACATTGCCGCCATGCAGGCGCGGGCCGAAGCAGCCGGGGCTGCGCTTCGACCGCATGCCAAGACCCACAAGAGCCTGCGCGTGGCACGTCGCCAAATCGCCGCGGGAGCGGTTGGTCTGACGGTTGCCACGCTGCGTGAAGCCGAATACTTCGCGGCGGGCGGGATCGACGATCTCCTGCTGGCCCACCCGCCGGCCGGTGCGGTCAAGCTCGATCGCCTGTCCCGACTGGCGATACGGGTGCCGCGTCTGGCGGTTGCCGTGGACGATGTCGAGATTGCCGCCGCACTTCCGGCGCAGGTGGAGATTCTCTGGGAAACCGACGTGGGGTACGGGCGCCTCGGCACCCAGGCAGGAGCGGCCACGGTCGACGCCGTGCGCCGGCTGGTGGATCGCATCGGTCCGGAGCGTTTTCGCGGCCTCCTCACCCACGCCGGCCATGCCTACGCTGCCCCGGAGCGTGAGCGGCGACTTGCGATCGCAGGGGAGGAAGTGGCGGCGCTGGTACGGTCCGCGGAAGCGCTGAGCGAGGACGGCATCGAAGTCCGGGAGATCAGCGTGGGTTCGACGCCGACGGCGGCCTTCGCCGGCGAGGTTCGGGGGATGACCGAGCTCCGTCCCGGCACCTACGTCTACGGAGACGCCAACCAGGTCAGGCTGGGCACGCACCCGCTCGGGGACTGCGCGCTGGCGGTGGTGGCGACGATCGTCTCCCGTCCCGATACGCACCGTGCCGTGGTAGATGCCGGCTCGAAGGCGCTGGCAGCCGACTCGCCGAACGCGGCCGGCTTCGGCATCGTGCTCGACCATCCCGACTGGACGATTGCCAGGCTGAGCGAGGAGCACGGCTGGATCACGAGCGAGTCGCCGATCCGGCCGAGCGTGGGAGATCGCGTCGCAATCATTCCCGCCCATGTGTGCACGACGGTCAACCTCCACGGCGACCTGCTGCTGGTGAGCGCGCAGGGCGAGACGGCGTGGGAGCACATCGAGGCGCGCGGCTGGCAGGGATAGCGTGGAAGGGCAGCTACCGGATCACCATTGCTGCTTCCGGGCAGTGGTCGACGAGGAAGCGCGCCGTCTTTCCCAGTGAGTGCGGCCCGGGCTTTCCGGGCCGACCATGTACCACGATGAGGCTGACCCGCTCCTCCTCCGCGAGGCGGCGCAACTCCTCCTTCGGCTTTCCCCGAGCCGTCACCTCGTGGATGCGCTCATCCGGGAGACCGGACGCTGCCAGCTGTTGACGAGCAAACTGGAGTACCGCTTCGGCGTGCGCCTCCTCGGCCCCGGCGAGTTCCGCAGTCTGCTCGGGGCTGACCGGCCTGCGCACCAGATAGCGTTCGCGGCCCCGTTCCAGATCGGCGCGCGGCGTGACGTCGATCACGTGGACGAGCAAGATTGCCTCAGCGCGGGTGAGGGGCAGCAGTGCCGCCAGCCTCCGAAAGAAAACTGCACCCTCGTTTCCCTTCAGCGCAATCAGCACCTTCACGGCGCGCCCTCCAGTTGTCTCGATCTTACCGGCCGCCCGTCATCCAGAGGCCAAAGGCTGCCCCTGCCAGCATCACCGGGGTCACCACGATCCCAATCCGGAAGTAGTCCCAGGTCGAGACATCCAACCCCTTGCGGCGGAGGAAGAAGAGCCAGAGGAAGGTTGCGAGCGAGCCGAGGTGGGTGAGGTTGGGCCCCAGATCGGCGCCCAGAATAGTCGAATAGACCATGTCGAGACGCGTGGAAGCTGCCACTTGCAGGTGCGGGATCGCCGCCGTCATGACCAACGCGGCCGGCAGATTGTTGATCAAGTTCGAGCCGAGTGCTGTGCCGGCCAGGGTCACCGCGATCACCTGGAGGTGAGACGTGCCGGCGGCATCGACGAGAGTACTGCCGACGCGTGCGGTCACGCCGGTGGCATCGAGGCCTCTGACGATCAGCAGCATTCCGCCAAGGAACCCGAAAATCGCCCAGCTCACATCAGCCTGCAGTCTCTTGACATCCAGCGCGCCGAGCCGGTGGAGGTTGGCCGCGAGCGCCAGCGCCCCGGCGAGCGCCACGATGCCGAGCGGAAAGGCGAACGCTGAGGCTATGAGATATGCAGTGGCCACTGAAAGGAGGAGAACGACGCTCGAGCCGAGGCCTCGCCGGCGGTCCGGCGTGGGCAGCTGCTGGAACTCACCGTGCAGGCTGCGGCGAAAGAGAACGAAGAATACAGCGGCGTTGAGCACGACGACGATCAGGGCGGGAAGCCACAGACGGGAGACGTAGGCCCCCAGGGTCAGATGAAAGGCGTCTGCTACGACGACGTTGAGCGGATTGCTAACCGGCAGTCCGACCGAGGCCGTGTCCGCGATAAAGGTGATCGCGAACACGAAGGGGAGTGGATCGAGCGACAGTCGAATGACAAGGGCGTAGACGACGGGAGTGAGGACCAGTGCCGCCGAGTCATTGGCGAACAGAAGAGAGATGACGGCGCCGGCGATGAAAATGGCGGCGTACAGCCGGACGACTCGACCTCCGGCGAGGCGCGCCGCACTCAGGGCCAGAAGATCGAACACCCCCGACTGGTCGGCAAGTGCGGCGATCGCCATCATACCGAGGAAGAACAGGAACACGTTCCAGGACGAGGCCTCGGTGTGGGCGGCATCCCCGATGGAGACAAGTCCGAGCAAGACTACCAGCGCGGCCCCAAGCAGCGCTGAGATCCCCTCGTTCAGACCGCGAGGGCGAACGACGACCAGACAGAGCGTGCTCGAGGCGACGGCAATTGCCTCGAATGCCCTCATACACCACTATGGCCGAAGTGCCCGCTTCGAGCGGTGGGGACGGTGAGCGGACGGATCAGACGGCGATGGCCAGGCGGACCGTCACGGTGTCGCCCACGTCGATCCTCTCGGCCCGTCGCACATCGGTCTTGACCGGCACGATGTACCGTCCGTCCTTGGGCCAGAGCGACGTTTTCCACCTGGTTCGGCCAATCCGCGCTGTCACCGGGATCATCCCCCAGCCGTAGCTGACCACGCCGGAAGCCGCGGCCAGGTCGACGCACTCCTCCTCGGGTACGGTGACGAAATGCCACGGCGCCGGGCCTTTCCAGAACCACACCTTGCCGCTGAACTCCAGCTCCATCGGCGCAGTGTAACAGCGACGAGCGACGAGGATCGATGGCGTTTGACGAAGGCCGGTGGTCTAGCGATACTGGTCGTAACGGTTCTAGCGTTCCCATTAGGAAAGCGGGGACGATACGGAAAGCTCGGTTCGAGAGGACCACGTTGTGTTGTCGCGGTGTCCGGCGTGCAGCGCGGAACTTCCGTCGGAAGCTCGCTTCTGTCCCTCCTGCGGGGCCCGGTTGGAACCAGGTTCGGGCGGGCGCGAAGAGCGAAAGGTCGTGTCGGTCCTGTTCGTGGACCTGGTCGGATTCACCTCGCGTTCAGATCGAGCTGACCCCGAAGACGTCAGAGACCTTCTCCAGGCGTACCATGCTCAGGTCAAGGAGAGGATCGAGCGGTTCGGCGGCACCACGGAGAAGTTCATCGGTGATGCGGTGATGGCAGTGTTCGGGGCGCCTGTCTCGCACACCGATGACCCGGAGCGGGCGGTGCGCGCCGGGCTCAGCGCGCTCGACGCCGTCGAGGAGCTGAATCGCGAGCAGCCCGGCCTGGAGCTGGCGGCGAGAGCAGCGGTGAACACCGGTGAGGCGCTGGTGGCGATCGGCGCCGGCCACGAACGTGGCGCTGCCCTGGCGCTCGGCGATGTAGTGAATATTGCGTCGCGGCTCCAGACATCCGCGCCGACCGGCCGGCTCGTCGTGGGTGAGGAGACGTATCGAGCAACACGCGACGCTATCCGGTACGAGGTACTTCCGCCTACCCTCGTGAAGGGAAGGTCTGAGCCGCTTGCGGTGTGGCTGGCGCTTGGGGCAGACACGGCCCCGGGCGATCGCCGGATGCGCGCGACGCCAATGGTGGGCCGCGGACCGGAGCTCTCGCTGCTCGAATCGTTGTGGGAACGCGCGACCAGCGAGCACCGTCCGTATCTCGTCACGGTCGTTGGTCCGCCAGGGATCGGGAAATCCCGGCTGGCCAGAGAGTTTGCCAGACTGGTCGAGCGGTCGGGTGGCCGGGCGATCCGGGGTCGGTGCCTCCCATACGACACTCAGGACGTGTATTGCGCCTTCGCCCAGCAAGTAAAGGGAGTCGCCGGCATCTTCGAGCAAGATTCTCCAGAGATAGCCAGAGCCAAGCTGGAGCAGGCGATCGCCGCGCTGGTCCCGGGGGCCGAGAGTCAGGACGTCGTCCGGTCTCTGTCGTTGCTGCTTGGGTTGGGACTCGATCCGCCGGCGAGCGACCAGCGCTTTCTCCTGTTTTCCGCCCGGCGGCTGGTCGAGAGTCTGGGTATCCAGCAGCCCACGCTATTTGTGTTCGAAGACGTGCACTGGGCCGATGCTGCCCAGCTGGATCTCATTGCCTATCTGGCCGCCCACACCAGGGATACGACGGTCATGTTCCTGGCCCTGACCCGGCCCGAGCTCTTCGACACCTGGTCCGGATGGGGAAGCCACGTCCACGCCCAGAGCTCAATCACGCTGGATCCGCTGTCTGACGACGAGGCGAAGGCGATCGTTCGGCATTTGCTCGAGAGAGGTCAGCCCTCACAGACGGAACGCGTGATCGAGGTAGCCGAAGGGAACCCGCTGTTCCTCGAAGAGCTCACTTCAGCCCTGACGGAAGGCGGCAGCCCGAGCCAAGCGCTCCCGACTACTGTCCGCGCCGCCATCGCCGGCCGGGTGGACGCCCTGCCTCCGGAGCATCGCAGCGCGCTGCTGGCCGCCTCTGTAGTGGGCCGGGTCTTCTGGCTGGGAACGCTGAAGGCCCTGGGCCAAACCGGCGACACAGTCCGGATACTGGATGACCTCGAGGCCAAGGACCTCATCCGGCGGAGCGCCACCAGCCGCGTCCGGAATGATGTCGAGTTCAGCTTCAAGCACATCCTGATTCGCGATGTCTGCTACGGCACGCTGCCGCGAGCCGAGCGCCGGAGCGCACACGCGTCGGTGGCGCAGTATATCGAGCATGTCTCGGGCGAGCACGATCGAGACCTGGCGTGGCTGCTGGCGCACCACTGGCAAGAGGCGGGGGAGCTTGGGCGCGCGATCGACTATCTTCTGCTCGCGGCCGATCGGGCCCAGGAGGCAATGGCCGAGCGCGACGCCATGGCTCTCTTTGCACGCGCCCATGAGCTGGCCGCAGACGACGCGACCAGGACCCGCATCCGATTCCTCCAAGCCCTGGCGCTGGTCCGGTTCGAGGAGTTCGATCAGGCCGCTACCGAGCTGGAAGCCCTGCTTCCGCTGCTTGAAGGAAAAGATCTGCTGGAGGCCCAGCTCGGCCTCGCTCGATCGTATCACTGGACCGAGCGGACGGCCGAAGTCTTGCGGGTCTCCGAGCGTCTCCTTGAGGCGGCGCGCCGTCTCGACACCGCGGACCTCATCGGACCCGCGATGGCGTGGTTGAGCCAGGGTCATGCCATGCGGGGAAACGACGGTGACCTCGACCAGGCTACCTCGGTGGGAGAGGAAGCCCTCACCGTGTGGTTGCCGGGTGTGCGCGTGGTCGACCTCGCCGACCACACGCATCTGCTTGCCAATCAGCACTACTGGACCGGTGGGTATGAACGCGCTCGAGAGCTGTCACGAGAGGCGTGGCAGCTTGCGGTCGACCCCAGTAGCGCGGAGGCGCGTTTGAGGGGAGGCGGCCTGGAGGGACTGTTGCTCACTACTACAGGTCGTTACGAAGAAGCCCTCGCGAGCTTTGATGCCGTGATTGCGCTTGCTCGGGAGCTTGGGAGGCCGGTGCGCGTCCTCCTGAACTACTCGACGATGGCGTACCGCGAGCTATTCGATCTGACTGAGGCTCGTCGCCGCAGCCAGGAGGCGCTGACCCAGGCCGGGCAGCCGCCAAACTTCCACATGCCATGGATGAATGCCGAGGTCGACCTGGTTCAGTGCGACGTTCTGGCCGGAGAGGCGGGCGCAGCCGAAGCCAGATGGCGCGGTCTCTGGGAACAGGTGCTCGCGACGCCCGCATGGGAGCGCTGGTTGCTCGGCGGAAAGCTGGCCGCGTTCCGCGCCGAGATCGCGCTGCAGCAGGATGATCCCTTTGCGGCAGCGGAGTGGGCAGAGAAGGCCATCGAGATGGCACGCGGTGTCCGGCGATTGAAGTACGAGGCTACTGCCCGAGTCACTTTGGGTAAAGCGCTGCTCGCGATGGGACGAACACAGGATGCGGTGCGAGAGCTTCAAGCGGCGGTGAAGGTGGCCGATTCGCTCGGGAGTCCGTTCGGGCGCTGGCGCGCCAAGGCGGAGCTCGCGCGAGCCCTCGAGGTCGCCGGGCACGATGCCGAGGCAGAGTCTCAGCTGCGGTCCGCTGCCGAGATAATTCGCGATGTCGCGGCGGCCCTCAGCGCCGAGCGCGCCGCTCGCTTCCTCGCGGTGCCGCCGATAGCCGACGTAGTGAAGTCCGTGGGCTAAGCGACCCGCCTTACTTCTGGCGGAGCTTGTAGCGCTGGATCTTGCCGGTGGCGGTCTTGGGGAGCTCATCCAGGAACTCGATCCAGCGTGGGTACTTGTAGAGAGCGATACGCCCTTTCACGAACTGTTTCAGCTCTTCCACTGTGCCGTCGCCCGCCGCGGCGCCGTCTTTGAGGACGACGAAAGCGCGAGGCTTGATCATTCCGTCCGCATCGGCGTGTCCAACGACGGCGCACTCAAGGACGGCGGGGTGCTCGACCAGTGCGCTCTCGACCTCGGCCGGCGAGACCCAGATCCCACCGACCTTCAGCATGTCGTCGCTCCGGCCCTCGTACCAGTAATAGCCGTCTTCGTCGACGTGATACTTGTCGCCGGTGCGGATCCACTCACCCTGAATGGCCCGCTTCGTCGCCTCGTGCTTGTTCCAGTAATAGGCACAGGTGCTGTCGCCCCGCACCATCAGATTGCCGATCTCACCGGCCCGAACCGGCTGACCGGCATCGTCTACCAGCTGCAATTCGTAGCCGGACACCGGTTTGCCCGTCGAGCCAGGCCGCACGTCACCGGTTCGGTTGGTGAGAAAGATGTGCAGCACCTCGGTCGAACCGATCCCGTCGAGGATCTCGACGCCAAAGCGATCCAGCCAGCGCCGGTAGATACTTGCCGGCAGCGGCTCTCCGGCCGAGACGCAGACGCGCACCGTCGACATATCCACCGGGGCGCCGGTTTGGTCGGCGGCGTGCAGCATCTGGGCGTAGGCGGTCGGAACGGCGAAGAACAGCGTGGGATGAAAGCGGTTGATCTGCTCGAAGATAGCGTCCGGTGTGGGGCGGCCAGGAAACAGGACAGTCGAGGCGCCGGCCGCCAGCGGGCCGTAGAGCGCATTGCCAAGACCGTAAGCGAAGAACAGCTTCGCCACCGAAAGGGTGCGGTCACCGGGCCCCATCCCGAGAACACCGTTGCAGTACAGCTCGCTGCAGAACACCATGTCGTGCTGGAGATGGACCGCCGCCCGCGACCGGCCGGTGGTGCCGGAGGTGTAGAGCCAGAAGGCCACGTCGTCGCGCTGGGTCGGCGCCGGTTCAAGCGTTGCATCCTGTGCGCGGATCAGGTCATCGAACTGCTGCCACGAGTCTCCTCCCGGCACGTCACCCCCGACGACCACTACGTGCCGCAGGTGCCGGCACTCAGAGAGCACGGGTTCGACCGCGGCGAACAGCTCCCGGCTGACAAGCAACACCTTCGCCCGGCTATCCTCCAGCAGGTAGCTGTAGTCGTGTGACTTGAGGAGTGTGTTGACAGGTACCGGCACCGCGCCGATCTTGATCGCGCCAAAGAAGGAGAAGGCGAACTCCGGACCGTCGAGGAGGAGGAGCATCACGCGGTTCTCCATCTCGACGCCCAGTGCACGCAGGGCGTTGCCGGTGCGATTCACCCCGGCCGCCAGGTCCTGATAGGTGAGGTGCCGATCGCCGGACAGGATGGCAGTGCTGCGCCCCCGGCCGGCGGCCAGGTTGCGGTCCACGAAGTACTCGGTCGCGTTAAACCACTCGGGGACGGCCACGCCTGCGATCAACGGCCTCCTTGCGGCCAATTGTCTCGTGGTTCGAGTGTACTATCGCGGCCGGGGCCGCTCTGGATTCGTCGACTTCCGCTCGGGAGACCGGAAGCGTTAGCCCTTTTCCTGGTCCAATCCCAGGCGGAATGCCTGAGTGCGGGCTGACCTCCGAGAATCTGGGCCACCTCAGATGACTGAGTAGGAGCAGCGAGCGTCCCGCCCGGCTATCCCGTGGAGCGACCTCTTCAGTCCGGTGGGATCGCCGCCTCGACCTCCAGCTCGGTGGTGATGGCAGCAGCTTTGCTCAACATCGCGTAGGCCGGGCAGTACTTCGCCTCCGATAGCTCGACGGCGCGTCGCGCCGCGTCCTCCGAAAGGTCGGGACCGCTCAGGATGTGGCGAATCGTGATCGCGGTGAAGACCTTCGGATAGTCGTTGGCACGGACCCCGGTAACCTCGATGCGGTATCCGGTGACATGCTGCCGCTTCTTGCGCAGGATGCTGACCACATCCATCGCGGTGCAGCTGCCGAGCGCGGTCAGCAACAGCTCCATCGGCCGGAAGCCGCGCCCGCTGCCGCCGTGCTCGGCGTCGCTGTCGAGCGTGACCGTCACGCCGTCCTGACCGGCCGTCTCGAAGCGCATGCCCTCGAGCAGATCGATCGACATCGTCATGGTTTCGGCCATCGCTCTCTCCTCACGATCGATACTAGACGTCTCGGGTGAAATGGTATACGCTATATGTCGTTAAGTGTCATGAATGTGCCGTGGCGGTCGTCGTGCCGGGACGCCGGCGGCTGGGGAACGCAACGAGGTCTGGGAGGCGGGGACCGGGAGATGACCTATGTCTTTATCAGTCATGTGGAAGAGGACCAGCAGATTACCGAGCAGCTGGCCACCGGACTCGAGGCTAACGGCTTCCAGACGTGGTACTACGAACGTGACAGCGTTCCCGGTCCATCCTATCTGAGCCAGGTCCTCGACGCCATCGAGGAGTCGGCGGCGGTGGTCGTCATCATCTCGCGCGATTCACTCGGTTCCTGGCAGGTGGACAAGGAGATCGTCCAGGTACACGAGACCGGAAAGCCGTTCATCCCGCTGCTCAAAGATCTGACGCACGCCGAGTTTCGGGCGCGCAATCCGGAGTGGGCGATGGCAATGGGGGCAGCAACCTCGACCGCGATTCCTCCGACCGGCGTATCGTCGCTCGTCCCCCGGATCGTTACCGGCCTGCACCGCGTGGGCGTCAACCCGGCTGACAATGGGGCAGTGTCCGGCAGGGCGGCGGCCATGACAGAGACACACCACCCGGAGCCTGTTCCGGTGATGCAGCCCGATGTGGCGCCGGTCGGAAGCGACGACCAGACCGTGCCGCTGAGCAGTCATGTCGTGGGGGCTTCCGTGACCACGAGGCCATCTGCGGAGATATCGGTGCCGGCGTCGGCCTCGGAATCTGTCGCTTCCGCCGGGCCGGCGACGGCTCCGCCGGTCTCACCGAAGGCGCAAGGACTCAGCCGCCGGCTGCTGGGCGGTATCGGCGTGGCAGCGCTGGTCGCCGTCATCGTGGTGGTCGCGCTCGTTCTCACGATGAACCGGGGCAGCGCGAGCAAGGTGCTCTTGCAGGACTCCCTGACCGACCCGTCGAAGGGGGTGCTCGACAAGTCGTCAGGCGACCCGCATTACGCCATCGGCTACGGACCCGGTTACTACTTCACCAGGATAGTCGACAAGAAGTGGAATAACACGGCGTTCCAGAACCTCAATGCGCTCGGTACGGTCACCAACACGACGATCGCCGTTGATGCACGGATCAACGGCCCGCTGCCGGGCCGCACGATCGACCTGGCCTGTCGTGACGCCGTGCGCGGCGGCTACGACAGCTATTACGCGCTCAACGTCAGGCCCGCGATCAGCCAGTTCGAGCTTGTCAAGGTCGCGCACAATCAGACGACTGATCTGGCAGGACCCGCGACCTCGCGCGCCATCAGCAGCGGGCATGCGTGGAACCATCTCGTCCTCACCTGTAACGGGAATGTGATCACAGCCGGCATCAACGGGCAGCTGGTCACTGTTCCGCAGACCGACAGCTCGTTTCCAGCCGGCAAGCTGTGGTTCGGGATGGAGGTTGATCCGGGCCCGGACGTCGGGGAGGCCGACTTCAAGAACCTGGTCGTGACCCAGAAGTAGCCGCCGACGGAGCTATTCGCCCTCCCAGTCGCGCTGCCAGGCACGGGCCCGCTCGCAGTCGCGTCCGGCAGCACAATGTCCTAGCTCGTGCAGCCACACATCGCGAATGCTGTCGCCGGGGTGGTCAAACAGCCAGGCCGCAAGCACGATCTCACGCCGCCACAGGTACGTGCAACCGGCGCGGCCGCGGGCCGGCGTACCCCACCGGACCCGCGCTCCCTGGCGCAGTGTCTCCTCGGCGATCCGATCGAGCCCCGGGATCTGCCGCACCCGTCCGTCGAGCGAGCGGAGATAGCCGCCTGCCGCCAGGGCGAGATCCACGCGCCGGTCCTCGCCGGGTGCCGGCGTGTGCCCGGCCTTCATGGCGCCTCCGGCCAGCTCTCCGATTCGGGCAGGTCGCGGTCGTAGGCGGCGAGCGGCTCGTTTACCACCAGCGGTTCATCCTCGGCGGGCAGCGCCTGGAGCTTGCGGTGATCCTCCTGGAGATCGAGCAGGGCCCGGCCGATGCTCAGCCAGGCGCGGCGTTCAGCCCCACCCAGCTGTACGTAGACGTCGCGTAGCTCGGCCGGAAGCCCGGTTTGAACCGGCAGGCCGGCGTCGCGCAGGAGATCGTCGGCGCCGATACCGAGAGCGCCGGCCAGCCGCACGACGACCTCGATTCCCACCCGCTTGCCCTGTCCATGCTCGAGCGTGCGTACGTAGGGGTCGGACATCCCGGCGCGACGCGACAGCCGGTACCGCGTCCAGCCGATGGCCTGTCGCCGCCGCACCAGAGCGCGACCGAAGGCAGCCATGTCGAGTCGGAGCGAATCCGGCTCTGGACCCAGCTCATCCGGCGGTGTCACGCCTGGTACCTCACTTTGGTCCTCTTCTTTGCTCCAGAAGCGCGGCCCTCTTGCCGGCTCCGCAAGACAATGATACGATAACTACAGAAAGTAACGCTACTACATCATATCCCGAAAATCCCGGGGCAACGTCGACCGCTTCCCGAAGCACCCGGGAGCAGTGAGGAAGGGCCATGGGCAAGGATAAGGTCGATCTCAGTATCTCGAACGAGGCAATGCTGGCGATCCGCGAGGACCTCCGGCAGCGGCTGGTTCGAAAGGTCCACTTCCTCCGGCTCTCGGCCCGGCTCTACCGGAAGGTGGGCGATCAGCGCACCGCGCAGCGGCACGAGGCGGTTGCCCGCAAGCTGGTAGCGATGATCAAGAGCATCGAGCCGCTGGAGGATGCGGCCACCTGGGTGCCGCCCGGGAACGGCGAGGAGGGGTAGCGACCCTTCACCGTGTGCGGGCGCTATCGACCCGCTCGCTCGGTCTGAACCGCATCGCCGACCAGGTTCCGTCGATGGCGACCAGTGTCACACCGGTGAGTCCGTGCGGTAGAAGTGCCTCCCACAGTCTGTCTCGGTTCAGGTCGGTTCCCGCCTTTGCCCCGCCCTTGAGGTAGCTGATCCAGAGCAGCGTGTGGGGCCCGCCGGCGGCGACCGCCCGCGGCAGCCAGTCGTCGAGCTCCTGGCGATTGCGCACGAAGAGCTGGATGAAATCGCATTCGCCATCGGGAGTCTCGGTCAGCTCGACCCGGTCGGGCAGCGGCTCGAGCTGCGCGCGGTACTCAGCCGGCGCGTTCAGCAGAAGCGCCCGCTGGCCTGGCTTGATCAGCAGCTTCTTCACAAGGGCGTTGGGCGTCATGGCGCGGTATCTCCGTTGAGGGCAGGTGTTGCCGGCCCGTATCCTCGCATGCCGCCGGCGTGCGCTTCAAGCGCCAGCTCCCATTGGATCGACCGGTTAGCGCTTCGGCGTGTCGAGGCTCAGTCCGTAGTGGCACCAGTCGCGTACCGGACAGATCGTGCAGTGTGGCACCCCCGGCGTGCAGATGGCCCGGCCGTGCTGCAGGAACAGCCGGTTACTGCCGGCCCAGAGATCGCGCGGCATGACCTTCTGCAGTGCCCGCTCGGTCTGCTCGGGCGTGGCGGTATGCACCCAGCCCAGGCGGTTGGTGATGCGGTGCATGTGGATGTCGACGCAGAGCGCGGGCTTATCGAAGGCATAGATGAGGACGCAATTCGCGGTCTTACGTCCCACACCCGGCAGCTCCAGCAACGCCTCCACGCTATCCGGCACGTTGCCGCCGTACCGCTCGACCAGGATCTTTGCCATCGAGATGAGGCGTGGCGCTTTCGCCTCACGGTACTGGCTGCCTTCCAGCAGTTCATACAGTTCCGGCTGATCTGCCTCCGCCAGCGCAAAGGCATCCGGGTAGCGTGCAAACACGCGGTTCGAAACCTCGGTCGTCTGCTCCTCTCGGGTCCGCGCCGAGATGACGGTTGCCACCAGCACCTTGTAGGGGTCACCCAGCTCGACCGAGCCGCGGCCGTGATAGCGCGCCGCCAGCACCTCCAGCGTCTTGCGCACCGTTGCCGTCGTGACCGCTTCGCGTGTAACCGCCGCGCTCAAGCCCACCTCCTGCATCCCATTCTGCCGCAGGAATAATGCCAGGAATCAGTCCTCTGGAACTGCTGCACTACAGCAATCACGGACCACGCCACGTGGGCCGATCTGGAAATGTCCAATCGCATCATTCACGCATCACACCATCCCGGCAGCACATATGCATGCCCAGCCACCGTGTGCGCAGCGCAAGGCGGAGGGCACGCGAAGACTGCCTCCCCTGCGAGGAAACTGGAGATTGGGTCGCTTCCCCTGGTACCGTAGCAGCGGAATGATGCGAGGTACCCGATGAGCTCCAGCATGGAGCACCTGGCCGAGATCCTGAAGCGGGCGCAGCTGGTGCGCCACGATGGGCTGCTGCCGGTGAATGGTGAGGACACGTCGACGGCAGTGTGCCGGGTCTGCAACGGCGCCGGCTACCTGCGCTATGACGTGCCGTTGGATGACCCGCGCTTCGGCGAGCTGGTGGTGTGCGAGTGTACCCGGCAGCAGCTGGAGGACCGCCGCCGCCGCGTGCTGCTGGAGCGGAGCCAGCTGGCCGATCTGCAGCATCTCAGCTTCGACAACTTCAGCCTCAAGTTTCGTCACGAGAAGCCGCTGCGTAATTCGGCGGACGCGGCCTTCCATCAGGCGCGCGAGTACGCGCGCAATCTCTCCGCCGGCGGGCATCCCTGGCTGCTCCTGTACGGGCCGCGCGGCAACGGCAAGACGCATCTCGCCGCGGCCATCGGGAACGAGCGGATCGCTGCCGGCCAGCCCGCGATCTTCATGGTGGTGCCTGACCTGCTGGATCACCTGCGAGCCACCTTCAGCCCGGACAGTGATGTCACGTACGACGAGCTGTTCGAGAGCCTGCGGAATACTCCGCTGCTCATCCTGGATGATCTCGGGGCGAAGAACCCCACGCCCTGGGCGAGGGAGAAGCTCTACCAGCTGATCAATCACCGCTACAATCGCCGGCTCGCCACCGTGATTACCATGAACGACGACGTGGAGGATATCGATCCCCGTCTCTGGTCGCGGATCAACGACGTCCAGCTCACCACGCGCTGCGAGATTCAGGACAAAGATAAGCGAACCCAGGAGCCGTTACCACGACGCACCGCACAGCGCGGCCGGCTCTCCCCCGAGCGGCACAGTACCTAGTCGCGAGTCACTGGCGCCGGGCCGCGCGAAATGGCACAATCCTAGGCCCACCTTCACCCTGGCGCGAGACTCGTCTTCGCGACTTTCCATATCTCGAGGGATACCATGGTGGACATTGCCCCGGCCGACAGCGTGACGGTCCGGATTCCCTCCGGGCTCCTGATGCGGACCGGTAGCCGGATGCAGGTTTCGGTCCGCGGCAGCACGATTCGCCAGGTCATCGATGACCTGGAGCGGCAATACCCGGGCCTGCGTTTCAATCTCTGTCACGAGACCGGGGAGCTGCGCCCGTTTGTCAATGTGTTTCTCGGAAGCGAGAACATTCGCTACCTGCAGGAGCTCGACACCGAGGTCCCATCGGGGGCGACTATCCACATCTTTCATTCCGTTGCGGGCGGCTCGCCCCACGACACCCTATTGGAAGGAGAGTTTCCATGACCAGCGCTCACTACCCCAGCGGAACCGTCGTGCTCCTTGCCGGAACCAAACGTGGACTCTTCGTGCTCTCGTCGCAGGATCGCAAGACCTGGACGGTCGATAGCCAGCCGCTTACCGGCCCGCGCATCTTCAACGCGATCCTCGACCAGCGCAACGGCACCCGGATGTTCGCCGCCGAGAACGGCGACTTCTTCGGTACATTCCTGCGCTACAGCGACGACTTCGGCGAAACCTGGCAGGAGCCGGCCCAGGGTATCCAGTTCGCCGAGGAGAGCGGCCGCAAGATCGTCAATATCTGGGTCATCGAGCCCGGGCGTGCCAACGAGCCGCACACACTGTACGCCGGGATCGATCCGGCAAGTCTCTGGAAGTCCACCGACTGGGGCGAGACCTGGGAGCTTACGCGTGGCCTCGAGGAGCACCCGACCAGGGAGAACTGGGGGCCGGGCGCGGGCGGCCTTTGCCTGCACTCAATCGTGCCCGACTACTCGAACCCAGATCGGATGTGGATCGGCATCTCCGCCGTCGGCTGCATGCGCACCGAGGATGGCGGACGAACCTGGATGCATGTCAACAAGGGGACGCGCAACGACTTCCTGCCCGACAAGTACCCGGAGTACGGACAGTGCATCCACCGGCTCGTTCAGCACCCCACGGAGCCGGATACGCTCTACCAGCAGAACCACTGCGGCGTGTACCTGAGCACCAACGGCGGCGACGACTGGATCGACATCCGGAACAACCTCCCCTCGGATTTCGGCTTCCCCATCGCCCTCGATCGACATAACCCCGAGACGCTGTTCACCATCGCCGAGGACGGATGGGCCAGGAACAACTTCTCCGAGGGCTTCACCGTGTACCGCACCACCAATGCCGGCGAGCATTGGGAGTCGATGACCAACGGGCTGCCGCGGGGAGCAGGGGTGCGGCTGGGTGTGCTGCGTCACGGCATGTGCGCGGATGGGCTTGATCCGTGTGGCGTGTACGTCGGCACCAACACCGGTCAGATCTTCGCAAGCGCCGATCGCGGCGAGTCGTGGCAGCTGATCGCGGACTTCATGCCGTCTGTCTACTCGGTCACCACCGCGGTCATCAAGTAACCGCTTCGCAACACAGGGCCGGGGCGATGCCGTCCCGGCCCTCCTGCTTCTCGTCATGATGACTGCCGTCAGCTCTTGGCGGGTACAAGAGCGCCGGTCTCGATCACGAAGTCGGTGAGTAGCGTTCTGTAGCCGGCATCGTCGAACAGCACGATCATCGAGTCGGCATCGTACCGCTGGACGACTCCTGTCCCGAACTGATCGTGCGCCACCCGGCTGCCGATCGGGAATGGCGTCTCGTCGGGCCGCTCTGACACCATCCCGGCGTCGCAGCGATCGCAATTGCCGCAGGGCGGCTCGAATGGCTCGCCGAAGTAGTTGAGCAAGTAGCCCCGCCGGCAGTCGAGCAGCTCGGCGTAGCCTCGCATCATCTCGATGCGCGAGCGGGCAACCTCATGGCGCTGCCGGTCGAGGGCTGCCGCCTCAGCCGTCACCGCGTCCAGCGGACGGACCTCGCTCGCCACAACCTCGCCGCCGGGAAGCACCTCGACCGCTCCAAGGTCTTCCAGCCGGCTGAGCGCCGCAGTGATCTTGGCGCCAGAGAGGCCGGTCACCTCCTTGAGCTCCGCCGGTTCGGCCGGAGCGTCCTGTTTGCGTAGCGCCTGCGTCACCCGCGTGATGTCCTCTTCGTCGACCTGGCCGGTGCCGGCGAAGAAGCGGTGGAGGTTGAGATCTTCCGGGCGGTAGTAGAGGCGGGCTTCAGCGGGCTCACTGTCCCGCCCGGCACGGCCGACTTCCTGATAGTAGGCGTCGATCGACTCCGGAATGTCGGCATGGAAGACGAAGCGGACGTCTGGCTTGTCGATCCCCATGCCGAAGGCGCTGGTGGCCACGATCACGTCGACCTCGTCACCCAGGAACGCCGCCTCCGCCGCGGCCCGCTCCGCCTTCTTCAGACCAGCGTGATAGGCGATCGCGCTCGTGCCCGCTGCCTGGATCGCCGCGGCGATCTCCTCGGCGTGCCGGTGCGTCGCCACGTACACGATGCCGGGTTTCTGCGCCCCGGCGACGCGCTCCAGTAGTGCTCGCTGCTTCACATCCGGATCGTGGTGTTGCTCAACGCCCAGCCAGATGTTGGGCCGGTCGAACCCGGTCACCAGGATCAGCGGGGCGTGCATGCCGAGGCGGTCGACAATTTCCTGGCGCACGCGCGGCGAGGCGGTGGCAGTGAGTGCCAGCACCGTCGGGTGCCCCAGCGCCTCGATGACTGCTCCGAGCCGCAGGTAGTCCGGCCGGAAATCGTCGCCCCACTCGCTGATGCAGTGGGCTTCATCGACCACGAAGAGTGAGGGGCGGGCCGATCTGACTCGATCGAGAACGGCGTCGTCATGGAACTGCTCCGGCGCCATGAACAGGAGATTGACCTCCCGGTTCGCCACCTGCTCGAGCGCGTCCCGGCGCTCGGCGACGGTCAGCGCGGAGTTGATCATCGCCACCTGAGCCGCCTCGGTTGCTTCCAGCGACGTGGCCTGATCGCGCTGCAGCGCGATGAGGGGCGAGATCACGACCGCCGGCCCGTCTTCGAGGAGGGCCGCGAGCTGGTACGTCGCCGACTTGCCGGCTCCGGTCGGCATCACCGCCAGGGTATCGCGATGATCAAGCACGGCATGGATCACCTGCTCCTGTTCGGGGCGTAGCGCCGCAAAGCCGAACTCCTCGCGCGCGAGCCGGCGCATCTCCCGCGTGTGCCGCGACGACGCGGTCACGTGGCATTTCCGACCGAGGCTCTCACCCGCTTCCGCTCAACGACGTCGGACTGTGCCACCACCGTCAACCGTTGAGGACTTCGCCGCCATTGGGGTGCAGCACCTGGCCCGAGATGTACGACGAGTCGACGTCGGAGGCGAGGAAGACGTAGCAGGGCGCCACCTCCGACGGCTGACCAGCCCGTCCCATCGGCACGTTCTTCCCGAAGCTGGTCACCTTATCGGGCGGCATGGTCGACGGGATCAATGGTGTCCAGATTGGACCCGGCGCCACCGCGTTGACTCGAATCTTGCGCTGCTCCAGGCTGAGCGAGAGCGACCGGGTGAAGGCGACGATCGCTCCTTTCGTGCTGGAGTAATCGAGGAGCTCGGGGCTGCCCTTGTAGGCGGTGACCGAGGTGGTGTTGACGATCGCGCTGCCCTCTTTGAGGTGGCGCAGCGCCGCCTTGACCATGAAGAACTGGCCGAAAATGTTGGTACGGAAGGTGCGCACCAGCTGCTCCTCGCTGATGTCCTCGATACTCTGTTGCGGGTGCTGCTCGGCGGCGTTGTTGACCAGCACGTCGAGCGTCCCGAGCTCGCTCACGGTCCGCTCCACCGCCTCACGGCAGAAAGCCTCATTGCCGACATCGCCGGCGATTGTGATACACCGCCTCCCCGCGGCCTCCACTTCCCGCCTGGTTTGTTCGGCGTCCTGATGCTCGTCGAGGTAGACGACGGCGACGTCGGCGCCCTCTCTGGCAAACGCAATCGCGACGGCACGGCCGATGCCGCTATCACCGCCGGTGATCAGCGCGACTTTTCCTTGCAGCTTTCCCGACCCGCGATAGCGCGGGTCCGCCTCCTGCGGCCGCGGCATCATGTCTTGCTCGCGCCCCGGTTCCTGGTCTTGTTGCTGCGCCGGAAACGCTTCCTGTTGCTGACCCTGGTCCTGCGACACGTGGACTCCTTTCTTCGTACCCAGGCGTCGGGTCGCAAGGATCATGCCATCCACCGCGCAGACGGCACGGAAATTGCGAAAAGGCTGTGAGCTTCGAGCCGTGAGCTATCAGCCTACGTGAAGGCTCCGAGCTCGGACGATCGTCCGTACCGCTCATCGCCATGCAAACTCTCTCCGAACACCAGCTTCTACTTGCGCTGCTCGCGCTCGCCGTCGTGCTCCTGATCAGCCGGAGTGCGGGGGAGATCGCGCGCCGGTTCGATCAACCGGAGGTTCTGGGCCAGCTGCTCGGCGGTTTCCTGCTGGGACCGTCGGTCTTCGGCGCCATCCTTCCGGCGGCGTATCACGCGCTGTTCTTCACCGGCCCGGTCGGCTTTGTCATGTCCGGCTTCTCGTGGATCGGCGCAGTGCTGCTCCTGCTGGTGGCGGGCATGGAGGTGGATCTCCAGGTCCTGCGCAGCGAGGCGCGCCCCGGCAGTCTGGCCGCCGCGCTGGCGATCGTTCCCTCGCTGGCCGCCGGCGCGATCTTCGCCTGGTTCTTCCTGCGCGCCGGTGCGTCGAGCGCGCTGTTCCTGGGCATCGTTCTCTCGGTGACGGCGGTGAGCGTTGCCGCCACCATTCTCATGGAGCGCGAGCAGATGCGTCGCCGCTACGCCCAGGTGATTCTGGCGGCGGGCGTGGGCAGTGAGGTGCTGGTCTGGCTGTTCGTGTCGGTAGTATCAGCGTTCCGCAGCGCGTCGCCGCTGCTGGCCGGTGTCCGCAGCACCGCCTTCGCTGTGGCCTTCTTTCTGTTCATGATGACTGCCGGCCGGCGGTTAACCTTCTGGGCCATGCGCCGCGTGCGCGATGCGACCTGGATAACCAACGGACCGCTCTCGCTAGTGCTGGTCCTGACCTTCGGGGCGGCGGCGATCACCCAGGCTCTCGGCCTGCACGCGCTGCTTGGCGCCTTTGTCTTTGGGGTGCTGCTTGGACGAGCGCCGCGCAACGACGAGCGGCTGACGCGTGGCATTCAGTTTCTCACCATCGGCCTCTTCGGTCCGATCTTCTTTGCCCTTGCCGGCATGCGGGTCGACATTCTTCAGTTGCGCTCGCTCTCCGCCGTTGGTCTGGTGCTGCTGCTGCTGGCGATCGCGACTGCCGTCAAGGTCGGCTGCAGCGCGCTGGGCGCGCGCCTCGGCGGCCGGCACGGCTGGGAGGCGGCGCTGGTGGGGTTTGGCCTCAACCTGAAGGGGGGAACAGACGTCGTGGTGGCGGTAGTCGGGACCGAGCTGGGTCTGCTGACGACCAGAGCCTACAGCATGTACGCGGTGGTGGCTATCGCGACCGTGCTGTTTACACCCGGTCTGATGTCCTTTCTGGAAGCCAGGGCGCCGGTCAGTCAGGAGGAGAAGGAGCGGCTGGAGCGCGAGGAGGCGCGGCGCCGCGCCTACGTGCCTCGCCTGGAACGGGTCCTGGTACCGCTGCAGAAGCAGCTCCTGCCCACGCTGGTGGCGAGTCTGGTGCAGCGGATCGCCGTCTCCAAGCACGAGCATGGCGAGCTCTTCGATATCACCGAGCTCGACGTCGAACCAAATGGCAGGCGCGCGCCGGACAAGACACACGCGCAGGAGACACTGGACGCCGCGGCGCAGCTCAAGCAGGTGGAGGTTTCGCAGAAACATGTCGAGTCGCCGGATGTTGCCGACATCATTCTGCGGGCATCAGTCGACCATGACCTCATAGCCATCGGGGCGCATCCTCCGCAGAACGGCAAGCTTCTCACGCTTGGCAAGCTGCAAGACCGCATCATCCATGAGGCGAAGTCCGATGTCCTGGTCGCGGTGAACGCAGCGGAGTCGCTCGACTGTTCGAAGGTCCGGGCCATTCTGGTGCCTACCAACGGTCTGGAGTACTCCATGGCGGCGGGCGATGTGGCCGGTTCGCTGGCCGAGTCGTGTGGAGCCGAGGTGGTCTTGATGAACGTCGTGCACTCCGACATGGACGAGCTCTTCTGGCGCGAGCGTGACGAGAGGCGTCTGAAGGAGAATGCCCACGGCATGATGACCGAGCTGGCGTTCCGGCTCGGCCGGCTTGGGGTGAGCGTGAGCGAGCGGGTGCGGGTAGGGGGCAACGCCGTCGAGGAGATTCTCGCCGAGCTCCAGCGGCGTGACTACGACCTCCTGGTGCTGGGCACTGTCGACCGCGGACAGAACGGGCGGCCTTACCTCGGCCGGTCGGCTCGTGACGTGCTGCGGAAGACGCAGATCCCTGTGGTACTCCTGGTCTCGCACCAGAGCGTCGAACACTAAGCGAAGCGTTCGAAACCCTCCGGAGCCGGGCGCCGGGGCGCTGGCCCACGGGTGTCGAAAGGCACGCTAGAGGCAGCGTTCCAGGCCCCACTTGCCGCGGAGCCGCTATCCTGAATGTAAAGAATGTCCGTTGGCTATGCGGCCGGGATGGGTGTGTGCAGGGCGCCTCAATCGAGATTGATTTTCGCCGCGTGCTGGATGCTCTGGCGGATCCCGTGGTGGCCGCGAACCGGTCCAACACAATCGTCTACTTGAACCGCGCGGCCGAGCAATTGCTGCAGTGGCCGGCCCGCGAGCTGGTCGGGAAGTCACTTTCGACGATCCAGCCGGAACGCTTCCGGCAGGCACATCTGGAAGGGTTCGAGTGCTTCCTGCGGACGGACCGCGGCCGGATCCTCGGCCGCCCCGTGCGGGTGCCGGCCTTGCGCCGCGACGGGACGGAAATCGACATCGAGCTGACGGTCGCATCACTGCCAGGCGGCGGCGAGTCTGGCCTGGTGGTGGCTTCGCTGCGCGACCTCAGCGAGCGCGTGGAGCTGGAGCGTCAGCTGCTCGTCACCCGCTACCTGCGCGTGACTACCGATGCGGCCTCCCAGCTGACCTCGCTACTCGACATGCAGCACGTGCTCCAGACGGCGGTGGAAACTCTCGTGTCCGGCTTCGACGCCGCGCTGGCCCGTATCTGGCTGTACGACCGCGCCAGCAACACGCTTGAGCTGCAAGCCAGTGCCGGTCTCTCAACCGCGACTCTTACCAGCTCGCGCGCGCGCATCGACGTCGCCACCTACCCGTACAAGGTGGCCGAGATCGCGCGCACGCGCACGCCGATATTCAAGAATGGGCTGCGCGACGATCCTCAGTTCGACCAGGAATGGATCGCGCGAGAAGGGATCGATTCGGTCGCCGGCGTCCCGCTGCTGATTGCCGGCGAGCTGCGCGGCGTTCTGATCTACTTCGCGCGGCACCAGCTCCACGAAGAGGTGGTCGAGGTGCTGCGTAGCTTTACCTCGATTGTTACGTCGTCGATCAACGATGCCATCCTCTTCGTCCGCGAGCGGGAGGCTCGTGCCGAGGCCGAGCAGGCGGTCCGTATCCGCGATGAATTTCTGTCGACCGTGTCGCACGACCTCAAGAACCCGCTCGCTGCCCTCAAGGGGCGGACTCAGATGCTGCAGCGGCGCGTGCGGAATCTGCCTGAGGGTGAGATGGAGCGTTTTGACGAGGGACTGACCAGCATCGACCACATTGCCGGCCGGATGACGCGTCTGATAAACGATCTGGTCGATCTCGCTCGGTTGCGCATCGGCCAGCCTCTCGACCTGCAGCGCGAGCCGGTCGATCTGGTGAGCCTGGTGGGCCGCGTGGTGCGAGAGCAGCAACAGACGACGGAGCGGCACCGGATCCGGTTTACCGGCCAGGTCCCCGCGCTCTGGGGAGAGTGGGATCCCACCCGGCTCGAGCGCGTCGTGGCCAATCTCGTCAACAACGCCATCAAATACAGCCCACGAGGGACGGGCATCGACGCCATGGTGCGGGAGGAGCAGACCGGGCGGGGGCGGGAGGCAGTGCTGGTGGTCCGTGACCGGGGGATCGGCATTCCGGGCGCCGATATTCCGCACATCTTCGATCGCTACCGCCGCGGATCGAACATCGGGGATCAGATTGAGGGAACCGGCGTGGGGCTGGCAGCCGTCAAGCAGATCGTCGAGCAGCACGGCGGCGCCATTGAGGTAATCAGCCGCGAAGATGAAGGGACTGTTTTTACCGTGCGCCTTCCGCTGTGATGCGTCTCCAGCCGGCGGCCAGACCGGGCTGCACGGCGGCCAGCCAGAGCCCGATCAATCCGATCTCGGCGACGGCATCGAGCAGGTAGATCGGAAGGATGACGCGCCGGCGCACGTAGACGAGGTCGATACCGGCAAGTGAGGCAGCCGCGCCGATCCCCAGCAGCGGCAGCTCGGGGGTAACGCGGCGGCGGACTCCGGCCACCGCAAGAACAGCGCCGATGACGCCGATGAGCGCGCCCGCCGCCTTCACGAGCCAGAGATCGCGCTTTGGCCCGGTGACAAGCTGAAACGTACCGATGCTCAGCAACGGCCAGAAGCCGGTCACCGCGTAGTAGAGGCCCTGGGCGAGGGCTGTCGCTCGCAGGAGGGGTGCGACGGTCGGCGCGCCGCGGGAAGACGAGGTCGACGCGATGGTTCGTGTCTCCTGCGGCACCGGCGCGCGATGCATACCAGCGTGGGGATTAGGCAGTTGTCTCTTCGACGGCGTCCGAGGCCTCGATGGCCTCTTCCTTATTCGGCGCCACTGTGCCGGGGGTATGCAGGTAACTCTGAACGCCCTTCACGTCCCTGACGGCCTGGACCCTTTCGATGACGTAATCGATGTCCGCCTGGCTATCGAGCTGGCCGCGCAGGGTGACGACGCCAGCGACCACGGACGTGTTGATCCGGCCCTTGGGAACGCGGGGATCGGCGAAGACTTCGCTCTCCACGCGGTCGTTGAGCGTTCGATCATCCGGGTTCGGGTTATCGTGGGCGGCAACCGTGACTGTCTCGCGGACCGTGCCGTAGACCGCATCACCGGCGCGCTGACCCATGGTCGAGGCAGTGTCTCCTGCCTTGCCTTTCATGCCCCCCAGCCGGTCCATCGCCGTGGTACGGCGGCTCTTGCCGTTGTTCGGGTCCAGGAAGTACACGATGGCCGCGCCAAGGGCCGCGGCCAGCAACCACATACCTTTGCTCATCTCAGCGTCTCCTTCGCGATGTGCATGGTGCGCCGAGTGTCAATCGACCGCACGGGGAGATGGCTGTGCAAGAGTTATGCCGGGCCGCAGCGGGACACGCCGGTTCGTGCCCGTACCGGACATCGCACTGCACATCGTCGGCACAGGTCTTGCATTGGGTACTGACGAGCGACGCACTGTGTCGCCGAAACACGAAGGAGGCCAGGCATGGCAAGCATTACAAAGTCGATCGACGTCGAGGTGCCGGTTCGGACCGCGTACGATCAGTGGACGCAGTTCGAGTCATTCCCAGAGTTTATGGAAGGCGTCGAGCAGGTCGAGCAGCTCGACGATACGCACCTGCACTGGAGAGTAAGCGTCAACGGCAAGCAGGATGAGTGGAACGCCGAGGTGACCGAGCAGATCCCGGACGAGCGCGTGGCATGGAAGAGCACTGACGGTCAGCAGAACGCCGGCGTGGTGACGTTCCACCGGCTGGGCCCGGACACGACACGGGTGACCGTCCAGATTGATTGGGCGCCGGCCGGTCCGGTCGAGTCCGTTGGCAGCGTGCTCGGCTTCGACGATCGACAGGTGAAGCAGAGCCTCGACAATTTCAAGGAATTTATCGAGTCGCGCGGCGCTCCAACCGGCGCCTGGCGCGGAGAGGTCAGTCAGTCAAGCACCCACTGATCGCCTCTGGCGCCCCGGAATCTACTTCCGGGGCGCCTTCGAGTCCGCCGCGTTACACGCTTGCCGCGAACAGGATCCGTTTGAAGCCGAAGAAGACCGGCCGTCCGGGGAAACGCTCCGCCAGGCGCTTCCCGTACTCCTCCAGAAACCTGTCGTGCAGCTCGTCCGGTAGTCGCTCCAGGTAGGGGACAAGAGCGGTTCCGCGCATCCAGTCGGCGATGGCGCCGGCGTCCTCCAGCACATGAGGATAGACCTTGGCGAGCGCGGTAATCTCGCTGCCTCCGCCTGCATAGAGCAGCTCGGCGTACGCCTCGACCGCGAGCGCCTGCGGATCACGGATCCAACCGTCGAGCGCTATGCCGAACGGCTCGCTGCGGGCGGTATCCCGGGCAAGCCGCTGCGAGGGGTGCTCATGGTTGGCAGGGAGCTGGATCGCCACCTGCCCGCCCGGGGCCAGCAGCGCCATCAGCCGTGGAACGAGCCGCGAGTGGTCGTCCACCCACTGGATTGCCGCGTGCGAGAAGATCAGATCCCACGTGCCCCCGATGTCTTCGATGAGGCCGGGCTCGAAGCGCAGTCCCGGCCGGGTCACTGCCCCGGCCCGCGCCAGCATTTCGGCTGAGGAGTCGATACCCACGACCTCGCTCTCTGGCAGCGCATCCGCCAGGCGCCGTGTCAGCTCGCCCGTGCCGCAGCCCAGATCGACGACCCGCAGGCCGGGACGGACCGTGATCAGCGCCAGCAGATCCTCGAACGGTTGGAAGCGTTGCTGGCGGAATCGCAGGTAGCGATCAGGATCCCACGGCACGTCGCACCTGTCGCGCCTCGCGCCGAGGCTTCCCTGACCGGATTGGCGTTCCGGCCGGCGGTCGATCGGTCATGATGCGTCTCTCCCTACCTTCCGCCCGATAGTAAGGGAAGTCACAGGCGCGGCCCCATTTCACTTGGCCTCCATCGTACCGATCCGGGGGTGCCATGTCGGGGATTTTCGCTCGCTAGTGCCATACTGCAACAGGGGCCTGGCACGTGGTCGGGCAGCCGCCGCCAGCGGCGGGTATGAGCCGGGCTAGAGTCGAGTCGCCAGGAGATAGCAATGCACGAACAGACAGACACCAGCAGCTCTCAGCCTTCCCACGACGGACATGCCAATGTGCTCGCGGTCCGCGATCGCCGCACCGGTGAGACACACGATCTTCCTATTGCCGAGGGAGCGATCCGGGCACTCGATCTTCGCGCCTTCAAGACCGATCCCGACGATTTCGGCTTGATGGCGTTTGACCCCGGCTTTACCAATACCGCCGCCTGCCACAGCGCAATCACCTACATCGACGGCGAGCGGGGCATTCTGGAGTACCGGGGCTATCCCATTCAGCAGCTGGCGCAGCAGAGCACGTTCGAGGAAACCGCGTACCTGCTCATCAATGGCGAGCTGCCGTCATCCGGGGAGCTGCGAGAGTGGAATGAGGATCTACGGGGTCGGATGGATGTGCCGGACTCGTTCGAAGACTTCTTCCGCACCTTCCCACCGGAAGCGCATCCCATGACCATGCTTCAGGCGGCAGTGGGAGCGCTCGGCCCGCACTATCCCGATGCCGCCAACGTGACCGACGAGGCGGTACGCCGCGAGCACTGTCTCAATCTCGTCGCCAAGACTCCCACGCTCGCGGCGATGGCCTACCGCCGGAAGATCGGCGCGGATCCCGTGCGGCCGGACCGCCATCTCGGCTTTGCGGCCAATGTCCTTAGGATGATGTTCCAGGGGCAGAACCGGAACTGCGAGCATCCCGTCCTGGTGCGGGCGCTGGACATTCTATTCATCCTGCACGCCGACCACGAGCAGAACTGCAGCACCAACGCCGTGCGCGGCGTGGCATCGGCGCAGGCCGACCCCTATGCCTCCATGTCGGCCGGGGTGGCGGCGCTCTCCGGGCCGCTCCACGGTGGCGCCAATGAGGCGGTCCTGCGCATGCTGCGTGAGATCGGCTCGCAACAGCGGATTCCCGCTTTCGTGGACGAGGTCAAAGCGGGACACGGCCGGCTGATGGGCTTCGGTCACCGCGTCTACAAGACGTATGATCCCCGGGCCGAGATTATCAAGGAAACCGCCGATCGCGTCTTCGCCGTGACCGGCACCAATCCGCTGCTGGACATGGCAATCGAGCTGGAGCAGATCGCGCTCGGCGACCAGTACTTCGTCAAGCGGCGCCTCTATCCCAACGTCGACTTTTACTCCGGCCTCATATACGAATCGCTCGGCCTGCCGGTGGGCATGTTCCCGGTGATGTTTGCGGTGGCGCGGACCAGCGGTTGGGTGGCGCATTTCCTGGAACAGGCGGTTGATCCGGAGCGGAAGATCGCGCGGCCGCTGCAGATCTACGTCGGCGAGCGCGACCGCTCGCTCGACCCAAGCCATCAGGCAGCTCAGCTCGAGGGGGCGCCGCTGGGCTGAGCCGGACCGCCCGGTCAGCCGAGTTTCAAAGCGCAGCATCGAAACTTCCAGGTACAGCCCGCGAGACGGACCACTGCTGGCCCGCTGACGCCGCTTCCGCTCGGCCCGGAGATCGGGTACGCCAATGATCCGCCTGTTACCTCGCTCACCTATCTGCTGTACGTCTGTCCCGGTGAAGGGGGGCAACCTGGTACGACGACGCGGGGAACGGCTACGACTACCGGCGGGATGGATACAGCCGCCGCCGGATTACCTGCCGGACGACCGAGCAGGGTACGGCCGTGCAGCTCAGCGCGGGGGGGGCGTTCGTTCCCGAACGCCAGGAGATCGAGCTCGAGATTCGCGCGGCGCCGGCCAGACCGCGTGCGGTGACCGTGGACGGCCGGACGGCGGACACGGCATACGACCCGGAGAGCCGTACCCTTCACCTCACATTGCTGGAAGACGCGGCGAGCCACGTGGCGGAAATTGCCTGGATTTGACTCAGGTCGCGCCGACGCCTACTATCGTCTCGCAAGGAGGGACGGTATGACCGAGGCATCGGCGGCACCCTCTCTGCCTGAACCCGAGGTTGTCCATGACGATGTGGGAGACACACCGGACGGCTCGGGCTCGCTAAAGATTGGGGTGCCGCGCGAAATCGTGCCGGGCGAGCGCCGGGTGGCGCTCATTCCGGAGACCGTCGGCAAGCTGGTGGCTGCCGGACTGAAGGTTGTGATCGAGACCGGTGCGGGGGAAGGGTCGTCGATCGATGATGCCTCGTACCTCGCCGCCGGGGCGAGCATCGCACCCGATGCGACATCGCTCTACAGTGGTGCGAACATCATCGCCAAGGTGCAGCCGCCTCTCAAGGACGAGATCGAGCTCATCCCGAGCGGGTCGCTCCTGCTCTGCTACCTCGATGCGGCCCGGTTCGGCGACACACTGCAGCTGCTGACCGACCGCGGCGTGACCGTCTTCAGCTTCAACGCGGTGCCGCGAATCACCCGCGCGCAATCGATGGACGCGATTTCGTCGATGAGCACTATCGCGGGATACAAGGCGGTGCTGCTGGCGGCCAACGCGCTGACCCGCTTCTTTCCGCTGCTGATGACGGCGGCCGGCACCGTGGCTCCGGCCCGTGTCTTTGTCATCGGGGCCGGTGTCGCCGGGTTGCAGGCGCTGGCCACTGCCAAGCGCCTGGGCGCCGTCACCGAGGGGTTCGACACACGCCCCGCGGTGCGCGAGCAGGTGCAGAGTGTCGGCGCGAAGTTCGTCGACATGCCTCTGCCCGAGGCCCAGACCGAGGGCGCCGGCGGCTACGCCCGGGAGATGGAAGAAGAGTTCCTGCAGCGCGAGCGCGAGGCGATCCGACAGCCGCTCTCGCGGTCCGACGTCGTGATCACCACCGCCATGGTGCCGGGCAAACCGGCGCCGCGACTCATCGACGAGGAAATGGTGGCGGGCATGCGAGCCGGCTCGGTGATCATCGATCTCGCGGCCGAGGCGGGCGGCAACTGCACGCTGACCGTTCCCGGGGAGACGATCGTGTGGCACAACGTGACGATCATGGGGCCGCTCAATCTGCCCAGCAGCCTTGCCGTCCATGCCAGCCAGATGTACTCCCGTAACGTTGCGACCGTGATTCTGTATGTCGTCAAGGACGGCAAGCTGGTGCTCGATCCTGAAGACGAGATCCTCCGAGCCGCGCTGCTCAATCTCTCACCCGTGGTGACTTCATGAACGATACTGTGATCCTCGGCGCGTACGTCTTCATCCTGGCAATCATCGTTGGGTTTGAGGTGATCGCCCGCGTCCCCTCGATGCTCCACACACCCCTCATGTCGGGGACCAACGCCATCCACGGCGTCGTGCTGCTCGGCGCCATTCTGGTGGCCGGCCAGGCCGACACAGTGCCTACCTACATCCTTGGCTTCATCGCCGTGGTGCTCGGCAGTCTGAACGTGTTCGGCGGATTCGTCGTGACCGATCGCATGCTTCAAATGTTCCATGGGCGGCGAGGAGCGCAGCGATGAACCCCAACGTTATCGGAGTGGCCTACCTCATTTCCGCGCTGCTCTTTATCTTCGGCCTCAAGCAGCTCAGCTCGCCGGTCACGGCGCGACAGGGTAATCGGTACGCCGCGGTTGGCATGACCATCGCAATCGTCGCCACGCTGCTCGACAGAAGCATCCTCGACCATCACCGGGGGAACTACATCCTGATCGGCATTGCCCTGGTGATCGGTGCGATCATCGGCATCGGCAGCGCGCAGCGGGTCAAAATGACCGCAATGCCGCAGATGGTCGCGATCTTCAATGGCATGGGCGGCGGCGCCGCGGCGCTCGTCTCGATTCTTGAATTTCTGCGGCTCTCGACTGGTACCCATCTGGCGCCGGCCGGGCAGGGGGCGACCATCATGATCAGCACTGCCATCGGCTGTGTTTCCTTCGCCGGCAGCATGATCGCCTTCGCCAAGCTACAGGAGCTGATGACCGGTAACGCGATTCGGTACCCGTTCCACCGCGAGCTGATCCCCGTCTTGCTGGTGGTGATCGCCGCGCTCGGCGTGGTGGCGGCATTTGTCACGCCAAACCGCGCGGTCTTCTTCGCCCTCGTCGCGCTCGCATTGATTCTCGGCTTCGCCCTGGTCATTCCGGTTGGCGGCGCCGATATGCCGGTTATCATCTCGCTGATGAACTCGCTGACCGGCGTGGCCGCGGCGTTCACCGGCTTCGTCCTGCAGAACGAGCTGTTGATCGTGGCCGGAGCGCTGGTCGGCGCGTCCGGTACGCTTCTGACCCAGCTCATGGCCAAGGCGATGAACCGGCCGCTTACCAACGTGCTCTTTGCCGGGGTCGGCGCCGCTCCAGTGGGCGCAGGGATGACCGCTCTGCCGGCCGGGGCAACGGTGCGCGAGATATCGGTTGACGACGCCGCAATGCTGATGTCATACGCCGGCCAGGTGGTCATCGTGCCCGGTTACGGACTGGCCGTGGCGCAGGCGCAGCATCAGGTGCGCGAACTGGCGAGCCTGCTGGAAGAGCGCGGCGTGACGGTGAAATACGCGATCCATCCGGTGGCGGGACGCATGCCCGGGCATATGAACGTGTTGCTCGCCGAAGCAGACGTTCCGTACGAGCAGCTCTACGAGATGGACGAGATCAACGGCGAGTTCCAGCACACCGACGTGGCGCTGGTGGTTGGCGCCAATGACGTCACCAACCCGGCGGCGCGTACCGATGCCAGCAGCCCGATCTACGGCATGCCCATTCTCAACGTCGACCAGGCAGCCAACATCATCGTCATGAAACGGAGCATGCGGCCCGGCTTCGCCGGCGTGGACAACCCGCTGTACTTCGATCCGAAGACTGCGATGCTGTTCGGCGATGCCCGCGATTCCCTGTCGAAGCTGGTCAGCAGCGTCAAGGCCGCCGGAGGCGCCCTGGTCGCCAGTTAGGTAGACGTGGCGCGGGAACCGTGGATCTGTCGCCACCCAGTTCGTGAGCGGCTCGGAGGGCGTGGCGGTGGCTATCTACAATCGGATGGCAGGAGGGTCGCACCCTGCGACCTGGGACCGGACCGGCAGCGACGAGGAGGACAGGACATGGTCACGGAGACGGAAACGCAGACCGAGGTCCGGGCGGTGCGGCCGCTGGACGGGAAAGTAGCGGTAGTCACTGGGGCGTCACGAGGCATCGGCGCAGCGATCACGCGGGAGCTTGCCGCCTACGGCGCCGACCTGGTCATCAATTACGCCACCAGTGCCGGTCGAGCCGAGGAGCTGAAGCGCGAGCTGGATGCGGCCGGGTATGGCGGCACCTACCTCACGGTGCAGGCGGATATCAGCGCGGTGACGCAGGTCGAGGGGTTGATGAAGGCTGCCTGGGAGCAGTTCGGGAAGATCGACATCCTGATCAACAATGCCGGGATCACCCGCGATCGCACCTTCCGGAAGATGACGCCGCAGGAGTGGAGTGAGGTAATCGACACCAATCTGACCGGGACGTTCAACTGCCTGCACGCGGCAGCTCCCTACCTGATCGAGCAGGGCGGCGGGAAGGTGATCAATGTCAGCTCGATGATCGCGCTCAGCGGCAACATCGGGCAGGCGAACTACGCGGCAGCCAAAGCGGGAATCATCGGGTTGACCAAGACGGTGGCGCTGGAATGGGCACGCTACAACATCACGGTGAACTGTGTGGCACCGGGATTCACCGAGACCGACATGCTGGCGAAGGTCCCGGACAACTACCGGGAGCAGATCTGCGAGCGGATCCCGCTGCACCGCTTCGGGAAGCCGGAGGAGGTGGCGAAGGCGGTTCGGTTCTTCTGTGTGGACGCCGACTACATCACCGGTGAAGTGCTCGGCGTCAACGGCGGTCTGTATATGTA
>DATGJB010000090.1:0-32993 GCA_035295425.1 Chloroflexota bacterium
TGACTCGCCGGTGCTGGCTCCGCAGGCGCACCGGGGTCGGCGGAACGAACCCTTGTACGTCTCAGAAGTGCTGTTGGAGTTGGCACGCGTCCGGGAGACGCCGGCCGCGGAACTGAGTGAACGCCTCGTCGGCAACGCCGATGAGGTGTTCCGCTGGAGGCGGGTGTGACCAGGACCGCCGATCTATTTGGCCCCGTCGCGGAAGATATTCCGGCGGTCGCCGACCGCCTGCGGGGGCTGAGCAACGGCCATCATTCGCTCCTATCGGAAGCGTTGGCATACGTGTTCGATTCGCCCGGCAAGCAGATTCGCCCGGCGCTCGTGCTGCTGTCGGGACGGCTAGGTCGCTTCCAGCGGGACCGGCTGGTCACGCTTGCCGCCTCGATCGAGGCCGTCCACACGGCGACGCTCGTTCACGACGACGCCATCGACGAGGCGCTGAGCCGCCGAGGACTGGCGGCGCTGCATCGTGTGTGGGACCGGAAGGTAGCGATTCTGGTGGGCGACTACCTCTTCGCGCAGTCGGCTCAGCTCGCGTCCGAGCTTGACAACGTCCCGATTATGGGCCTGCTCAGCGAAACCGTCATGGCCATGAGCAGTGGGGAGCTGCGCCAGTACGCTGCCGCCTTCCATGGCACCCCCGATGAGGAAGAATACCTGCAGCGAATCGCCGGCAAGACGGCCAGCCTGTTCGCCATGTGCTGCCGGGGCGGCGCGATCGTCAGCGAGCAATCGCCCGAGCGCGCCGAAGCGCTTCGCGCCTACGGCCTGAATCTGGGCATGGCCTTTCAGATCGCGGACGACGTGCTGGACATCGTGGGCGACGATAAGACTCTCGGGAAGCCGGCGGGAAGCGACCTGCGCCAGGGGACGGTGACGCTGCCCGTGATTCTTTATGCACAGCAGGCAGCCGACCACCGCCGTCTCCTCGACAGGATGGAGGACGCGCAGGATGTGCAAACCATAGTCCGGGCGGTGCGGGCTTCCGATGCGCCAACGCGAGCACTGGAGCGGGCACGTCAGTTCGCGAGTAGCGCTCGGGGAGCTCTCGAAGCATTTCCTCCCTCCGAGGCGCGCGAGGCGTTGGTCGACCTCACCGACCATGTGGTGACGCGCGGCTACTGAGTGTCGTTGCGAAATGGGTGCGTGGTTCGTCTATAGAGTGAGACAAACCGCGGGTGCCGGAGTATCATGACGACGCATCCTGTGATACGCTTGAAAAAACGCATCGCAAGGGCGGCTGGAGGAGAGAGACGGGTACGCCGGCCTCGACGGGATGGGTACGCGCATGGCAGTGATGCGGTCGGTGGCGATGTGAGACCGTCCCGCGCGGCACAGACCCTGCACCTGGACTCGTGGTGGGTTTCGTCTGGGTTCGGGATACGCAATGTCGCGCGCCGCTCGGGCAACGATCAACCGGTGCGTCGAGCGCCGTTGACGTCTACCATGAAGCGTAGCGGTTTCGCACGACTGTTGTGTTCTATCGTCGAGTGGTCCGGCTCGGTGGGGGCTGGACCAGTGCGCTAGTTGGAGGGAAGCTCTTGGATATCGGGCAAAAGCCCGCACCGCAGGTGAGCTCCGACACCGGCAAGTTCGATGGGAAGATGCTGGAGGTCCGTGACCTGCACACGCACTTCCGCACCATGGACGGAGTGGTGAAGGCCGTCGACGGCGTGAGCTTCGACATCGCTCCCGGAGCGAGTGTCGGAATTGTCGGCGAGTCGGGGTCCGGGAAGAGCGTGACCTCGTTATCGATCATGCGCCTCATCGAGCCACCGGGCTGGATTGCGAACGGCCAGATCGTGTTCCGGGGAAGGGACCTCGTCTCGCTTTCCGACGAGGAAATGCAAAAGATCCGCGGTGACGATATCTCGATGGTGTTTCAGGAGCCGATGAGCGCGCTCAATCCGGTGTACACCGTCGGCGACCAGGTGTCCGAGGTGCTCCGCGTCCACCGCCACATGAGCAAGAAGGAAGCGCTCAACCGGACGGTCGAGCTCTTCAAGACGGTAGGCATCCCGGCCGCGGAGCGCCGCGTGCGCGACTATCCACACAACCTGAGCGGCGGGATGCGTCAGCGCGTCATGATCGCGATGGCGCTGGCGAATGAGCCGGATCTTCTGATCCTCGACGAGCCGACCACCGCTCTCGACGTGACGATTCAGGCTCAGATTCTGGAGTTGGTGAAAGATCTACGCCGCAACGTCAATACCGCGGTGCTCCTCATCACCCACGACATCGGTGTGATTGCCGAGATGTCGGACGAGGTCATCGTCATGTATGGTGGCAAGGTGATGGAGCGGGCGCAGGTGAACCAGATCATCAAGGACCCCAAGCACCCGTATACAAAGGGTCTCCTTGCATCCATACCATCGCTGGGTATGAAGGGGCAGCGGCTCAATGTCATTGCCGGCGCGGTGCCGAACCCATTGAACATGCCGCCCGGCTGTCCCTTCGCACCGCGCTGCCCGTACGTGATGGACGTCTGCACGACCATGCCCGAGCTGAAGACAATCGACGACGGCCGGCAGGTATTCTGCTGGCTCTACTAGATGGGTGAGACGTGGACCAAGACCAGCAACCCGCACCAGTAGCGAACGATCAGGACAAGACGCCCGGCGCGGCGACCTCGAACGGCCACGACGACAATCTGGTCGAGGTTCGCGATCTGAAGACCTACTATCCCGTGCTCGGCGGCGTACTGCGCCGGCGCGTTGGGTGGGTGAGGGCGGTTGACGATGTGTCTTTTGCCATCAAGCGGGGAGAAACCCTGGGACTCGTCGGGGAGTCGGGTTGCGGCAAGACGACGATCGGCCGCTCGCTGATTCGCCTGGTCAAGCCGCTCTCTGGTCAGGTTCTCTTCGAGGGAAGAGATATTCTTACCATGCCGCGTGACGAGATGAAGAAGGCGCGGCGCCACATGCAGATCATCTTTCAGGACCCGTACGGATCGCTGAATCCTCGCATGCCGGTCGGTGACCTCATCGGCGAAGGTCTGATGGTTCACGGCATGAAGGACCGAAAAGAGCGCGAGCAGGTCGTGCAGTACTTTCTCTCGGTTGTCGGCCTGCGCAAGGAATACGTGCGGCGCTACCCGCACGAGTTTAGCGGTGGGCAGCGGCAGCGCATCGGCATCGCCCGCGCGCTGGCGCTGCGTCCCAAGTTCGTGGTGGGCGATGAGCCCGTGTCGGCGCTGGATGTGTCGATCCAGTCCCAGGTGCTCAACCTTCTCAAGGATCTGCAGAAGGAGTTCGGACTCACCTACCTGTTCATCGCGCACGACCTGAGCGTGGTCGAGTACATCAGCGATCGTGTCGGCGTGATGTATCTGGGCAAGATGGTCGAGCTGGCGTCAAGCGCCGATCTGTACGCGAACCCCCGAATGCCGTACACACAGGCGCTGCTTTCGGCGATCCCGGTACCGGACCCGGCTATCAAGAAACAGCGGATCGTTCTACAGGGCGACGTACCCAGCCCGATTAACCCGCCCTCGGGGTGTCCGTTCCGGACGCGCTGCTGGCTGGCCCAGGACATTTGCTCCGCTCAGACGCCGCCGTTACGCGAGGTTGCGCCGAACCACTGGGCAGCCTGCCACTTCGCCTGAACCCTGCCGCTTCCGGATGCGCCCGGTCTATGGCGTGCGATGCCGTTGTCTGACGGTGAAGACGGCAATCGTCGTCACGCGGCCGGCCACCCGGGCCCGTTCGTACGGCGGGCTCCCCCTCAGCGTCCGCGTTTCGTCGCGGCGAGCCGGCGACGGCATCTGCTATGTCGACGCCGTCTCCCCACAGCGGACTACGGTGACAGAAATTCCCGAAAGCTGGGAAGCAGGCTGGCCGGAAGCCGGCCGGTGATCACCGTTCCACCGGCACGCTCGTCTTGCCGCTCGACCATGCCGCGCGACCGAAAGAGATTGACGAATGACGCTTCGGTGTACGGAATCTGTACTCTGACGCTGACGAACCCCTCAGCGATCTGCTCGGCGATTACATTCTGCAGCACGTCCAGTCCAGAACGCTCCAGCGCCGAGACCATCACAGGGTGGGGAAACCGCTTACGTAGGAGGGGGACTTCGGCGCGGTCCACGAGGTCTGCCTTGTTGAGGGCAGTAACTCGGGGGCGCGTCTCAACCCCGAGCGCCTCTAGCTCGTCCTCAACCGCCTGGGCCTGCTCGAGCAGCTGCGGCTGGGCGGCATCAACCACGTGCAGAATGACATCCGCCTCGGTAATTTCCTCGAGAGTCGCCCGAAAGGCGGCGACCAGGTCAGTGGGAAGCTTGTGGATAAAACCGACAGTGTCGGTGAGCAGCACCTCCTGGTGATTGGGCAGCTCGATCCGGCGGGTGGTCGGATCGAGTGTCGCGAAGAGCTGATCGCTGCTCCACACGCCCGCGCCGGTGAGGGCATTCATGAGGGTCGACTTGCCGGCGTTGGTGTATCCCACAAGGGCAACGACCGGTATTCCTGACGAGCGGCGCTGCCGGCGGTGGAGTGATCGCACCTCGCGAACCTGCTCGATTTCACGCGTCAACTCGGCAATCCGCGAGCGCATACGGCGGCGATCACTCTCCAGCTTGGTTTCGCCCGGGCCTCGGGTGTTGATACCGGCGCCGAGTCGCGACAGCTCGACACCGCGCCCGGTGAGGCGTGGAAGGCGGTAACGGTACTGGGCGAGCTCAACCTGGAGGCGTCCCTCTCTGGTACGGGCATGCTGGGCGAAGATGTGGAGAATCACGGCGGTACGGTCGAGTACCTGAACGTCGAGGACCTCTTCGAGGTGGCGCTGCTGAGCCGGAGACAGCTCGTCATCGGCGATCACGGTGTCGAAGTGGAGCGATCCCTTCTGTTCCTTCAGCTCTCGCACCTTGCCCTTCCCGAGATACGACAGCGGCTGGACGGTGCGAAGCCGCTGCACCACGGTCTCGACACATTCGATACTGGCGGTGTCCGCAAGGCGCCTCAGCTCGGCAACCGAATCCTCGGGCGACCAGCCCCGCTGGCCGCTGTCGACCGCGACCAGGACGGCACGGGGACGACGTGCCGCCGTGGTCGAACCGTTCTGCATCTAGCAAGACTCCTGATGAATCGCACGCGGGATGGCGGGCAGGGCGAATTTCGAAGCCGTCCTCGCGACGCCGCCCGGATCGAGCGTGCTACCACGTGTATACAAGCGATTCACCTGACCGAAACGCAACGCGCATGAACCGCGCGAACTTACCGAGATCGGCGCCGTTGATAGAACGCTCGGTGTCGCCGACCACCACATACGTCACGTGGTATTGGGTAAGCAGGCGGCGTGCCACGGTCCAGTCACGGGTCCGGTAGATCGTGCTGATGTCGGCGGCCCGCGTGGCCGGTTCGGGGTCTCCTGGACGCCATTGCTGTTCGTGTCCGATCCAGCCGAGCACTGACGGGAGACCGGTGAAGGTCGACATCCGGGCTCCGTCCGGGCTATAGTCGTTGCCCACGGCCTCGAGAATCGTCGGGTTTCCGGAACCATGTTGTTGCAGCCACTTGATGACCTGGTAGTCCCCCGGGTGGGCATCCGCCAACCACGCCATCCCGTCCAACCCGGTGCGGGTTCCGACCTGATAGCCCGCGTACGAGTCGGGAGCCTTCCATGTGTAGAGCGCCCCACCCATCACTGCGACGCCCATGACGGCGAGAGCGGCCAGCGCCGACCGGGGCAGCAGCGCTCGCTGGACCATCCGCCAGATCCGAAACGCAGCAAAGGCTGCGGCGAGTCCGAGTAGCAGCCACGCCTGGTAGTAGAACTTGAACACGGTATTCATCCGGTACATGGACCCGCCGTCGAATGCGTCCTTCACATAGACGAGCTCGGTGAGGGCCAGGACCAGACACGCGATACAGACGAGCACGAGGGTCACGGCGTCGGCACGATTGGGAGTGCCGGTGTTCAGGACTCGGTGCAACATCGCGGCTGCGTAGAGCCCGACTCCGATCACCAGCAACAGCGTCCACATCTGCAAGTGGAAACCGAGAGTGGCCACAGCCACCGCCGCGAGCAGCAGCAGCGTCAAGCGATCGCCCGACTGAGGCCGGGCGACATTGATGGAACGCACCAGCATGATGCCCAGCGCCACGACAAGCGCGGAGACCAGAAGCGGCAACGATAGGTCCAGCTTCCACGCCGCTAGGGCAATCGCAATCAGGGCGAGAGCAAGTCCCAGGTACAGCGGATCGAAAACACGCGCTGCTCCCGCCTCTGCCATCGGCCGCGATGTCACACCGGCGGACGCCGGCGTCTCCTCGGCGTCGGCCGGTTGCAAGAGCCAGCCGAACGCACCCAACAAGAGGACGATGCAGGTGAGAAACATGCCGAATACTTCGACGAACTGGCCGGGCGCGGTCGGGGTGCTGACAACGCCGATGCCGTGCGCGAGCGAGCGGAAGTGCACATAAAACGGGCTGAAGAGCATGACCGCTGCCGCCCCGCAGCCCAGCGCCAGCAGCATGGGGTCACGCCACCACGTCACGGTGTCGTCCGTAAGGTAGGCCCGTATGAGGATTCCTGCCGCGAGCACGATGAAATAGGTGGGAAGATCCCAGCTGTTGATGGTGTACAGCGCACCCACCGCCAGGGCCGCCGGCAGAAGCCGCGCCGCCGTCGGTACGTCGAGCGCAAGCGGGGAGCGGCCGGCAGCGATCGTGACGGCGAATCCGATGACGAGCACGGCAACCGGCAGTGCCATGAGGTGTGGATGGAGGTCGCCGAGCATAAAACTGAAAAGCGGAAACTCATTGATGGTATTGTTCGGATCGACGACCCGCGTGCTGTCCCAGAACCAAGAGGCGCTGGCTGCGGTGCCATGCGCCAGAGCGTTTAGTGCCGCATACCAGTTGCCGAGCAGACCCACGAAAGCGGGGAACAGCAAGGCCCACGACAGGCGGCGAGTGAGTGCGAGCCCGAGACCGAGACAGCCCGACAGCGTCAGGGCAAAGACTGACGACAGCGCCAGGTTGTACCCGACTGACGGAACGACACCCGCCAGCTTGCCGACCAGGGCGTACATCAGGTAGCCCAGGTAGTAGTAGTTGAGGCTGTGCCCGCTCATCCATGGATCGTACGGCGGGAAGGAGGCGCTCCGGCCGGATGCAGTGAAGAGCGCGAGATCCATGTACTGTTCGGTGTGGCCGATGCCCGGATGGAAGAAGGTTGCCCGCCAGTAGGTCCAGGCCGCGAAGGCCAGAAGAAACACGGCTTCAACCACGACGACCGTGCGTCCTGAAGCACGCACTGCCACGACCGTCGACGGTCCCCAGCGCAGCCAGCTGCTGGCAACAAGAATGAGGATGATCGCCGGCAGCCAGGCAGTACCGGCGATCGGTACGAAGCTGCCTGCGATCCAGGTGAAATAGGTCAAGACGAGCAAGCCGAGAATCTTGGCGAACGCATAGCCGCGGTCGGGCGAATCGCGGAAGAGCTCGCACGCCAGCGGAAGAATGGCGAGGCCGGCCGCCTCGATCACGAGCACCCAGACACCGGCGTCGATCACAGGGTCACCTGGTAGATCGTGGTGTTCAATCGGTTGTAGACGACACGCAACCCGTGCCCCACCATCCGATCGAACTTCGCCAGCCCCGCTCGGGAGTAGCACTGCACGCCCTGGACGCACTGGCGCTCCGAGAAGCCGACATAGATGTAACGAACCCCGTAGCGGCGAATAATCTGCCGCGCTGCGCCGATGCTGCTCGAGTCGTAGAGCGTGTTGAGGTCGCCGGCACGTGAGTCGGTTCGCGCCGCGCACGCGTCCGGGTTTCGCACGCCCGCGCACAGGTCAGCGGGATTCAGCTCGTCATCGTAGCGTTGCTCGCCCTCGTGGATGCCGTTGATGATGGTCGGGAGCCCGGTGAACATGCTCACCCTGCTGCGCCAGTCGTAATACGATGGCCCTGCTTCGGCGATAACCTGGGCGCCCGCTACGTGCGCGTTCAGCCACTGGATGGCAGCGTAGTCGCCGGGATATGCCACCTTCATGAACGCCATGCCGTCGAGGGTGAAGGGAACGCTCCGCTCCGGCAGCCAGGCGGCCCGATACGTCTCGCGGGAGATAGTCCCGGCGTAGGTGTAGGTCAGGGAGCCGGCGAGCAAGAGTCCAAGCGCCGCTGACCAAACGGGATGACGGCGGATCAGGTGAAGCGGACGCCCCCAGGGCGCAACGCGGACCGCCAGGGCGCGGCCGGTGGTCGGGTCGGTTGCCGTAATCGCAACCCGGCCATCGCGCAGGTCGCCGGTACTGTCAGGTCCCGTCAGCCGGAGCGGCGCAGGCAGGAGTGCAAGTGGGCGCTGCCATAGGGTGTGAGGAGTGAGTTTGGCGCCCGGCGCCGGCAGGGAGCGCAGTACACCACTGTCGGAAAGGGCCTCTCGCGCCCGGCGCCGCCGGGAAGGCCGTATTTCCGACGCGGGGATGCGGACGCGGCGCTGGCGCACGATGCCATCCATAAAGAAGTAGAGAAGGGTGGCTGCAGCCACGGCCAACAACACCCACACCTGGTCCCAGAACTTGAAGATGGTGTTCATGCGAAAGGCATCACCACCGGCCAGCCAGTCCTTGACGAAGACGATCTGAGTGGCCGCGGAAAGAAGCACGGCAAGTCCGGCCAGTCCAAGCGCGTAAAGCTCGGCGGCCCGAAGACGGAGGTGATGACGAGCGACGACGATTCCCAGCAGGCAGGCGGCCGCCACGAGAAACGCAAGGAGATCGAACTGGAGGAAACCGAGACCGAGCAAGAGGATGGCGACGCCGGCCGCGAGCGACCAGTCGAGGCCCGCCGGCCGGCTCGTTCTCATTAGGCGGGCGGCGCGAGCTGCCCGCCACAGACGGCGCGGCCGGTCGAGGTAGTACAGCCCGAACTCGAGCCGGGTGATCCACCGCCGCGCACCGCCGGGGCCTCCGACAGCGCGCAGCGCGAGGTAGGACACCAGCACGAACAGGAAGAGTCCGAATTGCTGGAGGTAGACGTTGAGAGGAGTAACCAGGATATCGTGGGCCAGATCGGGGCAGTACGACGACCGGTCAGGGCAGATGTCGGGTGTTTGCAGCGATTGTGGCGTGATATCGCGTACCAGGCCGAGTCCGCTGGCAAAGACGGTCTGGTAGCTCGCTTTGAACGGAAGGTACAGGAGGAGGCTCAGCGCGGCGGCCGAGCCGGCCCACAACGCCGCTCGCCCCAGCATCGCGGGGCGCAGGCGCCGCACCACCAGATAGGCGCCAATCAGGGCGCCCAGGCCGACTACGGCGAGGTATGTCGGAAAGTCCCAGGGGTTGGTGACGGCGATCGCACCCATGAGCAGTCCGGTGAGGAGCACCGCAATCAGGCGAGCCGGCATCGTGGCATAGCCGCCACGCAGCAAGCTCACCCCCACGGCGAGCGCGGCAGCCGTCATCGGATACGCCATGAGGTGCGGGTGGAGGTCGGCGAAGAGATAGGTGAAGTACGGAAACTCTGAGATATCGACACCCACCGGCGGGACGATGCGCGTGGGAGCCCAGAAGTCGAACGGCGGGAGTGCCTGGTGATCAAGGATCACCGCGCGCAGTCCAGATGCTGCGTCGGCGACCCCGCCGAAAAAGGGAAGGGACGAATGCAGCGTGCCCACACTCATGAGCTCCTGTATCACCTGCCAGCCGCCGCTGAGATTGCCGATCAATCCCACGAGCAGCGACGCGAGAAGTCCCGCGCCGACTCGACGGGTGAGGGTGAGCGCGACCGTGAAGACGCCGGCCAGGAGGAGCGCGCCGAAGGTGGCGATCGCCAGATTGAATCCAGTCGCCGGAGCGACCTGGGTAAGCTTGCACAGCATGCTCACCAGGTAGAACCCGTAGTAGTAGTAGTTGATGTAGCCGTGCGCGAAGAAGGGGTCGAGCGGCGGGAACACCCGACTTCGGGCGATGGCGTTGACGAACGCCAACTCCATCTGCTTCTCGCCCATGCGTCCGGCGCCGACGTTGGCCGACGTGACCGGCGAGAACTGGTGACCGAGGTCGGGGTACCACATGCGCAGCAGGGCGAAGACGGCAAACCCGGCGAGAAAGACTGTCTCTCCCGCCAGGAGGTACGGCCAGCGTCCCCGAATCACGGACAGAATGGCGGCTCGCCGGACGTAGGCCAGTGTGGCCGCCAGCAGCGCCAGGACCGTCACTACCAGGAAGATGAGACTCCGCGTATAGGTGGCGGCGCCGAGGCTGACCAGAATCCAAACCCCCCAGCCGACGAGCAGGAGTCCGAAGAGCTTGGCGATTGCAAACCCTCCGTCGAGTAGACTTGCGAAGAGGATCGAGCTCAATGGGAAGGCCAGGAGTCCAAGAACTTCGAGGGCGAGCAGCCAGACCAGCAGCGGGTGCCGGGTGGCGAAGCCGTTGGGAGGAAACATCTGGTCGAACGTCGGGCCCTGCTGGTCCTGACGCCACTGTGACGCCGAAAGCATCAGACGGGCATCCGGCCGGGGGCTGGAGGGTCGCAAGATCCAGGCGAGAGTCGTCGGGTCAGCACCGCGGAACGAGGGCAGTCCGCTCGTGAGGAGCTGTCGTGCCCGGGCGGGAGCAATCGGCCCGATTCTCTCCAGGATGCGCACGTTCGGGTGGTCGTAGACGTGGAAGCTCTCGTCAGCCGGGTAGTCGTGAACCACGATCGGTCCGAGCTGAGGGTGTTCCTGGAACTGCTTGACCAGGCGGAAGTTGAGGCGGTTACTGAACAGGAGCTGGTACCAGCGCGTTGAGATGGGGTACTGGTCCGGTAAGCGTGGAATCGAATTCGTCATGCGCTGGCTGGAGATCACGATGTACCGGGCATGGGTTAGGACGCCGATCAGCATATCGAGCTTGGCCGCTGTGTCCTGCTGGGCAAACTCACCGTCGTACATCGACAGGTTCATGAAGTGGTAGAGCGTTCCACCGATATGTCCGTTTTCATCGAGTGGTAGAGGATCGTCCCAGGGATTTTCGACCGCGATGGTGCTGCCTGCGGGGACATGGGCGAAGATCCAGCGCGAAGCCGCGACCCGGGTGTTCGGGTGCTGATAGATGTTCAGGTAGGCGACGGAATACAGGAGCGACAGGCCGGTCACCGCGACCACCGTTGCTACCGCGAGCGCCTTGCCGCTCCGACGCGCGTGCCCGATCCAGTGCACCAGGAGCGCCGCGCCGAACAGCGCGATCACGGGAAGGATTGGGAGCATGTAGCGGTTGAACTTCGCAAAGAAGTGGCCCACGAACAGGAAGTACGCAAGTACCCAGCTCAGAAGGACTAGCTGGTCGGGCCGAATTACGCCCCGGAGCAACCGCCATACGGTCCAGAGCACACCGGCGAAAGCTGCCGCCGCCAGCGGTATCCCCATGCTCCAGAAGAAAATGTTCTTCAGCTGGTACAGGTACGGCACGGTGTGCGCGTACTGGATGGTGAACGGGACGGAAAAGGGCGGTGTGTTGGTGACCAGGATGTTCGACTGCGTGGTGATGTCGCTCAACAGCTGCTTGCGGTCGATGACCGCGTACGGCTCGAACACGACAAACGTCAGTGCCCCGACGACAAAGCATGTCAGGAGGAGGAGCAGGTTCGCGTTCAGCTCCCCGCCTGTCCGGTCATAGTGCCGGCGAAGCCGAGCAGGCAGGGAGCCCGTCCGCGGCCACGGGGACGAAGTGAGAGCCGCGAGCACCGCCGCGGTGCCGAGGGGAACGACCAGTAACAACGCGGTGGTCTTGGTTGCCAGCGCCGCGCCGAGGGCCACGCCGCCCCAGATGTATGCGGAGCGACCGGCGCCGCGCGCAATGTATGCCGACGCCAGGAGCGTGCAGAGGGCCAGGGGTAGAAGCACAGTATCGACCGTGAAGTAGTGAGCCAGCTGAATGTCCAGGACGGTGAAGGCGGCGAGAGCCATCGCGAGCACGCCGGTCCAGTACCCGTAGACGCGGCGGCCGAGTAGAAACACCAGTCCGACGCTGCAGACGTCGAGCAATGCCGAAAGTCCGCGGCCCAGCAATGGCAGCGAGCCGTAGGTGTCCACGGAGGCCCATGCCGACACCGCTCCGACGTGCTGGCCGATCGTCGAGATCAGACCGGCGACGAAGCCCAGAAGGTAGAACGGCAGGCTGCCGTATGCGAAGAAATGCGGATCGAGCGGGGAGCCCGTCGAGGGATTGGTACTGAAAAATTGCGCGATCGACGACGGCCACCCGAGGGGAGGATTGGTGCCGACGCCGGTGAGCACAATGTAGATTTCGCGCTCGTCGGGATGGAGGTTGTGGCCGTTGTCCCAGTTCAGGTTGTAGAAGCGAAAGAATGCGCCAACCAGAACGACCAGGATCGGCAGGAGGTAGGGATGCCGCTCGAGCCAATCGATCAGGGAGGCGGCTCGCCCTCGGCCTCTTTCGATCAAGGTGCCAGTCCTCTGTAAGGCCCTACATGAAAAACGCGCTGCCGTTGCAGCACGTTTTCGATGAGTCACGTCGGGCTCGGTCATTGTACTCGGTCAATTTTCGCGGCCTCAAGGAAGTGTCTGCCGTGGTGACCGTCCGGCGGGCCCGAACGGTGCTGCGACCGGACGGTCAGGGACGTGGAGACTGAGCGAGAATCGCGGTGCTGACCGCCGCGGCGCGGACCGTTATCGCGTGCCCCCTCACGGTGTATCGCTTGCCGCCGAGCGCGTCGGTGAGGACGGTGCCGTTCGGGACGGCCGCGAGTTTCAGCGTGACCGCCCGCGCGGCGCTGCCGTCATTGACGACGACCGCCACGCTTTGCCGGCTATCGCTACGCAGGAATGAGACGATTCGCGCCCCGTCGTTCAAGACAAGCGGCGAGACGGTGCCATCCCGCAGGGCCGGATTGGCCATGCGGATCCCGATCAGCTTCGTGTAGAACGCTTCCAGCTGCGTGTCCTGATGGGACCAGGGGAAGAAATTGCGCGAGACGTACGTCGAATCCGGGCTCGGCGCGTCCACTCGGCCCGCCTCGTCGCCATAGTAGATGGTCGGTGCGCCCAGCCAGGTCATCTGGAAGGCGGCCACCTGGCGCAGCTCCGACTTCTTCCCCCGCAGCTCGGTCAATATGCGGCTGGTGTCGTGTGACCCGACAAGATTCATGGACGATTCGAGGGCTGGGAGCGGGTACTCCTCGATCATGCTGAAGAGGTTGTCGTAGAACGCGCCGGCCGTGGCCGGAAGGCCCACCGTCGACCCCGCGCCGCGAGCGAAGAACCGGAGGATGGCATCGCGGAAGTTGTAGTTCATGTCGCCGTCGTCCTCGTTGCCAAGGAGCCAGGGAGTGGCGTCGATCGGTCCACCGGTGCACTCGCAGATGATGATGTCATCCGGAAAGCGGCTCTTGAGAGCGGTTCGGAACTGTTGCCACCATTGGTGGCTCTTCCCCTGGGTGACGTCGAGTCGCCAGCCATCTGCGCCCTGAGCCAGCCAGTACTGAGCTACCGAATCGGGCTTGCGGAAGATGAAGTCCTTCACCGCGCTGCTTTCGTTGAGCTGCGGTAGCACGCCGTTCGGATCGAAGCTGTTGTACGCGTCCGGCCACAGTTGAAACGTGTACCACGGATAGTACGGAGAGTTCTTCGACTGGTAGGCGCCAAGGTCCGGAAAGTTTCCGTAGCGGTTGAAGTACACGCTGTCGCTGCCGGTGTGATTGAACACACCATCAAGGATCAGGTGCATACCGACGGCGTGGGCGCTCTGCACGAGGTTGAGAAACGTTTGCATCGTGCCGAAGTGGGGATCAATCTCAAAGTAGTTCGCGGTGTCGTACTTGTGTGAAGAGGGCGCGAGAAAGATCGGATTCAGGTAGAGGGTATTCACGCCCAGCGCCTTGAGGTAGGGCAGCTTGTCGATAATTCCCTGGAGGTCTCCGCCAAAGAAGTCGGCCGTGCCGAGCGGCACCGCATCCTCGCCGGACTCGAAGGTCGGTACGGTATGCCCGAACTGCGGGTTTTCCACGGTCCGATCGTTCGAGGGGTCTCCGTTGAAGAAGCGGTCCGGAAAGATCTGGTAGATCACCATGTCCCGGGCCCATGGAACCGCCTTGAACCCCGGGGCGTAGGACGTGATCTGGAAGTACTGTCCAGGCGACGACCCGTAGGCGTGGCCCACGCCGCCATACGCCGCCAGGTTGTTGCCGTACCAGACGTGCGCGGTACCGTGACGGACCAGAAATGCGTAGGTGTAGATGCCAAGGGCGGAAGTCTTGAAGGTTCCCTGCCAGTAGTCGTGCTTCGTGTCCGAGCGCGTGATCCCCATCTTCAGTTCGGCGACGGTACGAACCTTCGGGTTCACGTCGGTCGGGTTCTCGAAGCGAACCTCGGCCACGACTGACGTGGCACCGTGTCGTGCCGTGCGCAAACGCAGTCTCACCGCGCCGCCGGCGGGAACCGCGCCGAACGGTGACCGATAGAAGGCACTCCACGAGTCATGGAGCAAAGCACGCGTGTCGATTTGCGTCGCCCTGGCGGCAACCGCGCGGCCGGCGACCTTGAAGCTCCATGGAGCGGCCAGGAGCGCGACGAGACAGACGGCGGCAGGAATCAAACGGCGCGCGAACATTGGCTTCGATCTAGACGCCGATGGCGTGGAACCCTTCGTCTACGAAAATGACTTCGCCGGTGATGCCCCGGCTCCAGTCGCTGGCCAGAAAGACAGCGGTGTCGCCAACCTCCGCCGGGTCAGTGGCCCGCCGTAGCGGCGCCTTCTCTGGATAGGCCCGGGCGAAGCCGGTGAAGCCCGGCACGCCGCGGGCCGCGAGTGTCGAGATCGGTCCGGCCGAGATGGCGTTGACCCTGACGCCGCGCGGGCCGATATCGGCCGCAAGATACCGAACCGTGGACTCGAGCGCCGCCTTGGCCACCCCCATCACGTTGTAGCTGGGAAAGACGCGCTCGCTCGCGATGTACGTCATGGTCATCACACTTCCGCCGTCCGGCATGAGGGGCACGGCGCCGCGCGTGACGGCGATCAGGGAGTATGCGCTGATCTCGAGCGCCCTGGTGAAGCCGGCCCGCGACGTCTCAACGAAAGGATTGCTCAGGTCCTCGGCGTCGGCGTAGGCGATGCTGTGTACCACCGTATCGAGTCCGCCCCAGGCCTCGCCGAGCCGGTTGTACACCTCCTGTATCTGAGCATCGTCGGTGACGTCCGCCCGAATCAGCATGGTGCCCGGGATCTGTTCCGCACACTCGCGCGCCATCTTTTCCAGCCGCTCGCCCTGATACGTTAGCGCCAGCCGCGCTCCCTGTTTGCTCAGAGCCTGGGCGATCGCCCAGGCGATGCTGCGGCGGTTCGCCACGCCGTAGACAAGCGCGCGCTTGCCATCGAGAACTCCCACGCCAGTCCCCTCCTTCGTGTCTGCCTGCATTGTAGACGTGGGCGGCGGACGGCTCGGTGGCTTCTGGCCGGCAGCCGGACTGCGACAGATCAGGGACGCACTGCGCTGCCGGCGAGCCACCCGGCGGCGCTGCAGAGGCATCGCTACAATAAGCACTGTGAACGAAAACCTCCGGCGAGCGCTCCAGGCCCTCGAGCGCGGCGCGACCGAGGCGAGGGGAGCGGCTGTGCGGTCCTCGGAAGATCTGCGCGCGCGCATCGAGCAGACGGTTGATGAAGTCCTCGGCCACCTCGAAGACGAGACGCGTCAGCGGCACGACCACGGCGACATGCTCTCCGACCTTGACCGCCAATCGAAAGACATCGCGGAAGACCTGCGGCGAGCCGAGCGGCTCATGCGCGAGCGACTCGGCCGGGATTGAGCTCGTGGAAGGTGGCGAGGCGCGAGCGCTGCTGCGCAAGTTGCTGCGAGAGCATGCCGTCCTCCGCGGCGACTTCGTGTTGTCGTCCGGACAAAGGTCCAATTACTACTTCGACGCCCGCCGCGTGACGCTGTCGGCCGCGGGCGCCGGACTGGTCGGCCGGGTGCTGTTCGAGGCGTTGCAGGACCTGGAAGTCGACGCCGTGGCGGGCCTGGCGGTAGGCGCCGACCCAATCGTGGCGTCCGTCGCGGTCGTAGCCGGATTAGCCGGTTGCTCGCTCGACGGCATCATCGTCCGCAAGGACGCAAAGGCGCACGGTGTCGGAGGGAGGATCGTCGGACCGTGGCGAGCCGGCCTGCGCGTGGCGGTCGTGGACGACACACTCACTACCGGATCGTCGCTTCTCACCGCGGCCCGGGCGATCGAGGAGGCGGGCGGCAGGGTTCGCGGCGCCTACGTCCTGGTCGACCGGGAAGAGGGCGGCCGTGAAGCCGTTGAGGCAGCGGGATATTCCTGCCACGCCGTCTTCTCGCGGTCCGAGGTCCTCGGCGACGAGATGCATTGAGGAAAGCCTACACCTGGTAGGTGGCGCCCTCCACCGCCAGCTGAACGCCGCCGGAGAAGGCGCGCGACGCTTCGCGCAGGACCGCGAGCGCCTGTCCGGCTGCGTAGTGCGTGATCACGAGACGTCTCGCGCCCGCTTCTTGGGCCATTTCGCCGGCCTGCAGTCCCGTCATGTGGCCGCTGGAAGCCTCGCTTGGGGTACCCTCGAGGAGTGTCGCCTCGGCCAGCATCAGTTCGCACCCTCTGGCGAGCTCTGTAACCGAGTGGCACGGTGCCGTGTCGGATGTATAGGCGATGCTGCACGCTGGCTCGTGTTCGCTCGTAAAGCGCATCGCGTAGGCCGGCGCAAAATGCCGGCCCCCGACGAAGTCCACGCGAATCGGCGCCACCGATAGTCCGGCGTCGGGATCATACTCCCGCAGTGCGAGCTCAGGAGACAGGAGATCCGGCTCGCCGATCGCCTTCCCCAACGCCGCGAGAGTCGACGTGGCGCCGGGCGGCAAGTAGACCGGCAGTGGAGAACGCGGGGACACGTAACGCAGGACGTACTTGAGGGGAACCAGGTCGAAGAAGTGGTCGGGATGAAGGTGGCTGATCAGAACGGCGGTCAAATCCGTGACCGCGGTCGCCAGCTGAAGGCGCCCCGCGACGCCGTGGCCGCAGTCGACGAGCAGCGTCGTTTCGGCCTCGCGCACCAGATATCCCGAGGAGGCTCCGCCCGGATTCGGGAATGACGGGCTGCAGCCTAGAATCGTGAGTTTCAGCCGGCCGTTCCCGTCAGAATCGTGCCACTGCGTGGCGGGAGGACCCAGTTGCGGAGCCCGCCCTCATGCAACTCTGGCGCCTCACCACCCCATACCGCTTCCAGCCGGCTAACAGCGGGCTCAGTGGGAGGGGCGACATCGATTCGTGCCGTCGCCTCTCCGGCGTTCAATCCAACCACCGCCAGTTCACCGCCGAAGCGTCGCGTGAAGACGCAGCAGGTGTCGTCGGCGTAGCTCACCGAGAAGTCGCCACGTCGGAGGGTGGCGAGGCGGTGTCGCACGCCGATCAGGCCCTTCACATACTCCCGCAGCTCCGTGTTCCACCGCCCACTGTCCCAGATGAACCCTCCTCGTGCCGCCTCGACGCTGTCACCGCCGCTCATGCCGATCTCGTCGCCGTAGTAGACGCACGGGGCACCGGGAAACGTCATCTGTACCAGGTACGCGAGTCGCAGCGCCGACTCGTCGCCACGGGCGATATGGAGGAACCGCGCGGTGTCGTGGCTGTCGAGCAGATTGAGCTGAGCCAGCGTCGCCTCGTGGGGATAGAGACGGGCCAGCCGATCGAGCGCCGAGGCGAAGCCGTGACCGTCCAGAGGCTCGACCGGGTTCAAACCATTTCCGGCGACTGCCTCCTGAGCCATACCGCGCGGGCGAGTGAGGAAGCCGAGGCAGGCGCGGGTAAAGAGATAGTTCATGACCGCGTCGAACTGGTCACCAGCCAGCCATCGGCGCGCGTCGTCCCAGATCTCGCCGACGATGTAGGCGTCGGCGTTCGCTGCCTTCACCCTGCGTCGAAACTCGCGCCAGAAATCGTCGTCGTCGATCTCGTTTGGAACGTCGAGCCGCCAGCCGTCGATACCCCAGTCGATCCAGAACTGGCCGACCCGCCACAAAAAGTCTCGCACCGCCGGGTTGGAGGTGTTGAATTCGGGGAGGGCACGGTCGTTCCACCAGGCGTTGTATCCGGCCGGCGCATCGGGAGGACCGTACGGATGAAGCGGCCACGAATAAACAGTGAACCAGTCAATGTACGGAGACTCAGGGCCGTTCTCGAGAATGTGATTGAACTGAAAGAAGCCTCGTCCGCAGTGATTGAACACGCCGTCCAGGACGATGCGGATGCCGCGCCGGTGCGCTTCATCACGAAGTGTGGCGAGTGCCGGATTGCCGCCGAGGACTGGATCGACTTCGTAGTAGTCGTGCGTGTGGTAGCGGTGGTTCGCCGTCGAGCGGAACACCGGACAAAAGTAGATTGCCGTGATCCCGAGGTCCTGCAGGTAATCGAGGTGGTCCGCAACACCGAGCAGGTCGCCGCCTTTGAACCCGTGGATCGTCGGCGGGCTCTCCCACGGTTCGAGGTTGGCCGGCTTGGGAACCGCCAGGCTGCGAGCGAACCGATCGGGAAAGATCTGATAGAAGACGGCGTCTTTCACCCAATCCGGCGTCACGAAAGCGGGGGAACGGGTGCCGGCGGTCGTCGTTTCCACGAATATCCTTTCGCTCTCAACCCCGCTCAAGCACGATCAGTGCCAGAGGGGGCAGGATGATCTCGGCCGAGTAGGGCCGGCCGTGCCACGGTGTGTCGCCGGCTGAGAATGACTCGCGCTGGCCTGCGCCGCTTCCACCGAACCGCTCCTCATCGGTGTTGAGGAGGACTTTGTAGCTGCCGGGATCGGGCAGTCCGACGCGATAGTTGTCGCGAACCACTGGAGTGAAATTGCAGACGAAGACGAGGCTCTCCTGCCCAGTCGACTTGCGCCGAAACGCGATGACGCTGTTCTCGGCATCCGAGAAGTCAAGCCACTCGAAGCCTCTCCAATCCGAGTCGATTTCGTGTAATGCGGCGCGGTCCTGTAGGAGCGCATTGAGTTCAGCTGTCAAGGTCTGGATGCCGCGATGCCACGCGCCGCCTTCCCCGGGCTCCTCCAGCAGGTGCCAGTCGAGGCTGCGGCTATGGTCCCACTCAGCTCCTTGCGCGATCTCGTCGCCCATGAAGAGCAGCTTCTTTCCCGGATGACCGTACATATAGGCCAGGAGCAGGCGCAGATTGGCGAACTTCTGCCACCCGTCGCCCGGCATCTTGTCGAGCAGCGAGCGCTTGCCGTGCACCACCTCGTCGTGAGAGAGGGGAAGCAAGAACCTTTCACTGAAGGCGTACATGATCGAGAAGGTGAGCTCGTTCTGATGGAAGCGGCGGTGTACCGGATCGCGGCTGAAGTACGACAGCGTGTCATGCATCCAGCCCATATTCCACTTCAAGTCAAACCCGAGGCCGCCGTCCTCGAGTGAGCCGGTGACATTCGGCCAGGCGGTGGACTCTTCGGCGATGGTGAGCACGCCCGGAAAACGAGCGTGAAGTGCCCCGTTCGTTTGCCGGAGAAAGTCAATGGCCTCGAGGTTCTCTCGACCGCCGTACCGGTTCGGAAGCCACTCTCCGTCCTGACGGGAATAGTCGAGGTAGAGCATGGACGCGACGGCGTCGACGCGCAGACCATCCACGTGGTACACGTCCGGCCAGAACAGCGCGTTCGACACCAGAAAGCTCCGTACCTCGCTGCGCCCGTAGTTGAAGATGTACGTGCCCCAATCCGGGTGCTCGCCCATTCGCGGATCGGCGTGCTCGTAGAGATGAGTTCCGTCGAACTGCCCCAGCGCGTGCGCGTCCTTCGGGAAGTGCGCCGGAACCCAATCCAGGATCACGCCAAGGCCCGCCGCGTGGCAGCAGTCCACGAAGTACATGAAGTCGCGGGGCGAGCCGAATCGGGCGCTCGGCGCGAAATACCCGGTGGTCTGGTATCCCCAGGACATATCGAGCGGGTGCTCTGCCACAGGGAGCAGCTCCACATGAGTGAATCCCATGTCCGCGGCATAGCTCGGCAGCATGTCCCCCAGCTCCCGGTAAGTGAGAAACCGCCGAGGATCGCTCGGATCTCGCCGCCACGAGCCCAGGTGGACCTCGTACACGGCAATCGGAGCCGCCTGCCAGTTAGTCTGGGCGCGGCGCGCCAGCCAGCCGGCGTCACTCCAGCTGAATCCATCGAGGTCGGCGACGATCGAGGCGGTCGCCGGGCGCAGCTCCGCGGCGAAGGCGTAGGGATCGGCCTTTTCGAGCCACCGCGTGACTCCGCGCGGCCGGACGGCGAACTTATAGGCCGTACCCGGGCGGGCGCCCGCGACGAAGCCTCGCCAGATACCGGAGCTCTGGATCGGGACCAGCGTTGTCGCGCCGGGTGTCCAGCCGTTGAAGTCCGCGATGACGCTCACGGCATCGGCGTTTGGCGCCCAGACCGAGAACTGCACGCCCTCGGCGCCATCATGTCGCCCCGGATGTGCCCCGAGTCTGCGGTAGGCTTCCTGGTGCTCGCCGGTGCCGAACAGGTAGAGATCGTACTCCGAGAGCGCCATGCCACCTACAATGTACTCAATATGGCGCCGTTCGACAGGGCTGCCGGCATCCTGTTGCATCCGACGTCGCTGCCGGGCTTCGGCGGAATCGGGACGCTCGGAGCTGAAGCGTACCGATTCGTCGACTTTCTGCAGTCCGCCGGCATGCGCCACTGGCAAGTTCTCCCCCTCGGTCCGACCGGCTACGGCGATGCTCCGTACTCCACGCACTCGGCTCTCGCCGGCAATCCGTACCTGGTCGCCCTCGATCCGTTGATCGAAGAAGGGTTGCTCTTACCGGCCGATCTGGATCCGCTGCGCGACCTCCCCGAGACTCATGTCGACTTCGGACGGCTGGTCCCGGCCAAGTCGGCCGTGCTGCGAGCCGCCTTCCGCCGCGTTCAGGAGAGAGGCGCCGCCGACGCTTCATTTGTCGGCTTCGTCGCCGACAACCGCGCCTGGCTAGACGACTTCGCGCTGTTCATGGCGCTCAAGGACGAGCACAACGGCGCTTCGTGGATCGACTGGGAGCCGGCCCTCCGCGGCCGGCAGCCCGCGGCCCTGGAACGGGCGCGCGAGCGCCTGGCGGACACGATCGAGCTGCACCGCCACAACCAGTACCACTTTTTCGCACAGTGGACGGCGCTCAAGGCGTACGCCAATCAGAGGGACATCAGCATCGTTGGAGACATTCCGATCTTCGTCGCCTTTGATAGTGCCGACGTCTGGGCAAACCAGTCGCTGTTCAAGCTCGACGACGATGGGCGGCCAACGGTCGTCGCCGGCGTTCCGCCCGATTACTTCAGCGCCACTGGCCAGCTGTGGGGAAATCCGCATTACCGCTGGGAGCGGCTGCGCGACCGGGGCTTCGATTGGTGGGTCGAACGATTCAGGATGCTTTTGAGAGTGGTAGATGCCATCCGGCTCGACCACTTTCGCGGCTTCGCAGGCGCCTGGGAAGTGCCTTACGGCGACGACACGGCCGTGCGCGGGGAGTGGGTCGACGGACCCGGGCGGGAGATGTTCGATGCGATCCGCGCTTCGCTTGGTGACGTCCCAATCATCGCGGAGGATCTCGGGGTGATCACCCCGGACGTGGAGGAGCTGCGCGACGGGCTGGGCTTACCCGGCATGAAGATCCTGCAGTTCGCATTCAGCACCGACGCAGCCGACCCGAGCCTGCCACACAACTTCACACGGGACACCGTGGTGTATCCCGGGACACACGACAACGACACAACAGTTGGCTGGTTTGCGTCGCTCCCGGACAGCGAGCAGCTAGCCGTGACCCGCTACACCGGCGCCTCCGGCGCCGACGTCAGCTGGGACCTCATCCGGCTGGCCATCGCATCGGTCGCGGTCCTCGCCGTCGTCTCGATGCAGGATGTACTTCGCCTTGGCTCGGCAGCACGGATGAACTTCCCTGGACGCCCTGAGGGGAACTGGACGTGGCGATTCACGCCGGGCGCTATCACCGCCTTGCACGTTCGGCAGCTCCGGCAGCTGAACGAGACGTACGGACGATGCGAGGCCAGGGCGGACGGCGCATCGTTCGCCAGCCAGCCCATTCGAAAGTGATGATGCGGCCGCGCCGATTCCCATACCACGTGGGAGCGCTGTGCCGGACGGCGCAGAATCGGTGCCTCAGGCTGGAACGAGTGCAAAATCGGGTAGAGGCCCGATTCTCAGCGGCCTGCCAAGCGTGTACGGTTCCAGCAGGAGTACCATGATGGCGACTGCCTGGATGAGCCATGTCACCGATTGTGACACTGAAGACCCCTTACTCGTTTAAATGGATCGCAGGGCCTCGAGATCGGATTGGAGCCCGGCACTGCTGTCGGCGTGCCGGCTGATCCCGCGCGACCCGTAACTAAAGGTGCTGCCGCTCAGCGTGCGGAGCGCACTGGGCACCGGAGGCAAGGAGGATACACGGAGGAGAAAGCGAGCACACCAAATCACCCGCAGCTTTACTTGACAATCAAGATGAGCCAGGAGGCTAAGACTTGAAGCGATACATCAATCTCGCCATTACCGCGCTTGTGGCGACGTCGTTCGCGTTCGGGGCCGTCAACGTTTCGGCCGCGAGCCGCAGCAACGCGTCGCTGACGCCCCCCAAGCTCAAGACCGGTGTGACTCTGACGGTGTGGGACTACTTCTGCACCGCGAGCCAGCACACCTGTCCGGAGCGCGACACCGAATGGAAGGTCATCCAGCAGTGGGCCAAGGCGACACATAACAAGGTCAACTTCCCCACCAACCCCGACTCGCACGACCAGAAGCTCTGTACGGCAGGTCCGTCTGGACAGGGTCCGGACCTGATTGCCGGTCCGCACAACGAGCTCGGTCCCATGGTGGCCTGTGGTACGCTGGCGCCGATCCCCGCCTGGGCCTGGACGCCGGCGCAGCAGAAGACCTACATCAAGGCCGCGGTGCAGGCGGTGACACTCAGTGGGCACCCATACGCGATGCCGTGGGCGATCGAGACCACGGGCCTGTTCTACAACAAGGATCTGATTTCCGCTGGAGCGTTCAAGCCGGCAAAGGGACAGACGTACCAGACGTGGTCGCGCCTCATCAGCAATCTCAAGAAGCTGAGCGTCCCGGGTGGTGGTCCGCCCTTCGGTTGGGACCAGGCCAACTTCTACTTCGACTACGCCTTCATCTCCGGTAACGGCGGCTACGTGTTCAAGTATGTCAAGGGCAAGGGCTACGACTACAACCAGCTCGGGCTCGACAGCGCCGGCGCCGTCAAGGCGTATCAGTTCCTCTACGATCTGACGACGAACGGCAAGTACAAACTGTATTCGCCCTCGATGAACGATAGCGTCGCGGCCGGTTTGTTCAACGGTGGGAAGCTGCCGGTGTACTACACCGGACCGTGGAACATCGCGAGCTTCAAGCAGAACAATCTGAAGTTCGGGTTCGAGCCACTGCCGTCTTTCAACGGCAAGACGCCGTCGCGTCCGTTTTCGGGCGTCCAGGACTTCGCGATCAACCGGTTCACGAAGCACCTGAATGAGGCTGCGTCGCTCGACGCCTACCTCACCAAGAACATGCAGGTGCCTGAGTTCAAGACGTCGGGGCGCATCCCCGTGATCACGAGCATCCTCAACTCGAAGGCGATCCAGAAGGATCCGGTCGAGGGCGGGCTCGCTCACGCCGCGCTTGCCGCGTCGCCCATGCCGAACATCCCCGAGATGAACGAGGTGTGGACCCCCATGGGCACGGCGATCGGTGACGTCGAGCAGGGCAAGGCCAGCGCTGCCGACGCGGCGAAGGCGGCCGTCGCCCAGATCAAAGCAGCCATCGCGAAGGCTCACGGCGGCTAGACAGCCGGACCACGTATAGTCGAGGCCCGCGGGGCGACCCGCGGGCCTCACCTTCAGGGAGGTTGAGGCATGGCAACGGTTTCCCAGAGCGTGCCCATGAAGAAGGGGCGTCCGGGCCTGGGGGAGACGCTCTACGCGTATGGATTCATTACGCCGGCGATCGCGGCCATGGTGGTGGCCAGCTTCCTCCCCATCGCCTTCACGGTCTACGTCTCGTTCACGGATTGGAGCCTGTACAACAACGCCCTGATCAATGGCTTCCACTTCGTCGGTTTCGCCAACTTCAAGACGATTCTCGACAGCTTGCAGGGCGAGCTGCTGGGTGTCGTCATCTGGACGGTCGCCTTTGCCAGCATCGCGACATCCGTCAACTTTATCGTCGGGCTATTCCTGGCATTTCTGCTCAACAACCCCAACATGCCCGAACGCAATGTGTATCGGACAGTCTTGATTCTGCCCTGGGCTGTGCCGGGCGCGGTCATGACGCTTGCCTGGAGCGGGATTCTCAACACCGATTACGGGCCGCTCAACCTGGTTCTCGGGAACATCCATCTTGGCCCGTTCAGCCCGGGTCACATTCAGTGGCTGACCGATCCCAACTGGGCGCGGTTTAGCGTCCTGATGGTGACAGCCTGGTTCGGGTATCCGTTCATGATGACTGCGTGTCTCGGCGCGTTACAGAGTATCCCAACCGAGCTCAGCGAGGCGGCCCTGGTGGACGGGGCTGGCGTTTTCACCCGGTTCTGGCGGATCACCTTTCCGTTGCTTCGGTCCGCCACGCTTCCGCTGATCATCAGTACGTTCGCGTACAACCTGAACAACTTTGGGGCGGTGTACCTGCTTACCGCTGGAGGACCGACGCCGATCGGGAGCAATGCCGGCGCCACAGACATCCTGCCCACATATACGTACACGCTGGCCTACTCGCACTACCTATACGGGCTCGCCTGTGCCTACAGCATCGTGATCTTCTTCTTCATCGGGACGTTGAGCGCGGCCCAGATGAAGTGGAGCCGCGCGTTCGAGGAGGTGGACCGATGATCGAACAGCAAGGCGGCGATCAGCTGGCCGGCGCGGTGCCGGCAACCGCGGCCGCCGCGGAAGCACGGCTGCAGGCGCGGGCCATGGACCTTGCCGACATCCGGGAGAAGGCGCGCCTGCGTCCCGACGAGCGCCTTTTCCTGTGGGTGAGCCGGATCATCATCTGGGCCGTGATGGCCCTCATCATCATCCCCATCCTGCTGGTGCTGATTGCCTCGCTGACCGCCGGCAACGCTCTCTTCGTGAATTCGATCATTCCCCAGCACTTCTCGCTGGAGCACTACGGTAACGTCTTCGATCCGAACAAGACCAGCATCTTCCTGTGGCTGCGAAACAGCTTCATCGTCTGCACCTCGGTCGGCATCGTCACCGCGTTGATGGTCGCCAGCACCGGGTACGCCTTCAGCCGGTTTCGCTTCTATGGGCGCAAGTACGGCCTGATGGGCATGCTTCTTATCCAGATGTTCCCCGCCCAGATGTCCTTCGTGGCGCTGTACTTCTTCCTGCTGAAGATCGGGCTGCTGAACACCCTTCAGGGACTGATCGTCGTGTTCATCGGTGGCGGTATCCCATTCATGGCGTGGTTGTTCAAAGGCTACGTCGACGGACTGCCCCGCGACCTCGAGGAGTCCGCGTACGTCGACGGAGCGACGAAGTGGCAGGCGTTCTGGAAGGTGATTCTGCCCCTGACTCGCCCGATGCTAGCGGTGGTGTTCATCTTCACCTTCATCGGGGTCTACAACGACTTCATCCTGACCAATTTCCTGATCCAGGATCCGAACAACTACACCATCACCGTTGGACTCCACGGCATGATCAGTCAGCAGTTCGGCCAGAACTGGAACGACTTCGCGGCCGGCGCGCTGCTGGCTGCGCTGCCGATCACCGTCGTCTTCCTGACGGCCCAGAAGTGGCTCGTCTCGGGGCTGGCAGCCGGGGCAGTGAAGGGCTGAGATCGACCGACTTGACCGCGACCCGGCTCCCAGACCGCCTGCTTCGAGCGATCGGGGAACCGGGTCGGAACGCCGGAAGGCATGCATGAGTTTGAAGCACGATCATTGGCACCGCGCCCTCGTGATCGGCGCGTCCTCCGGCATCGGCGAGGCGATCGCGCGGCGCCTGGCCGGGGGCGGCTGCGATGTGGCGCTCGTAGCGCGGCGTGCCGACCGTCTCGCGGAGATCTGTGACGAACTGGAGCGCTCCGGCGCCGGCCGCTGTCTCAACTTTCCATTCGACGTCCGAGACGCCGCCGGAGCGGCGGCGCGGTTCCAGGAGATTGCGACTGCTCTCGGTGGGCTCGACCTCGTGGTGTACGCGGCGGGCATCATGCCGCTACCCGCCCCGGGAGAGTCGCAGACAGCGTGCGCCGTCCGCATCATCGAGACCAATTTCTCCGGCGCCGTGGCCTGGCTGAACGAAGCGGCCGAGCGCTTCTCGATCGCCGGTCAGGGGACGATCGTCGGCATCTCGTCGGTCGCCGGAGACCGGGGCAGGCGGCCTCACCCCGTGTACGGAGCAACCAAGGCCGCACTGAACTCGTATCTGTCGTCGCTGCGCAGCAGGCTGGCCGGACGCGGCGTCACGGTCCTGACCGTCAAGCCCGGCTTGATTCGCACACCCATGAATGCGACTGCCACCATTCCGCCGCTGGTTCCCGTGATGTCGGCGGAGCGCGCGGCGCAAGAGATCCTGGTGGCGGCCGCCGCGCGCAAGCGAACAGTCTACGTGCCCGGCTGGTGGCGCTGGGTCATGCTCGGCCTGCGAGCCATCCCCGCGCCGATCATGGAGCGACTACCCTTCTAACGGCGGAAGAGCGCGACCGGCGACGGTAGCTTGATGGGATCCTCGGACTGGGCGATGGCAACCGCCAGCTTCGGAATCTTCAGCACCGCTCCGTAGGCCAGATACCGGCTCTGCCAGATCGGCTGGAACTTGCTGTTGAACTGCTCCAGCGACTTCAGCTGATACACCGATGACAGGTTCTCGTAGAGGAACCGTCGGGTGCCGTCCAGTGCGCGTGAGTCGATGTCGTTTTGCGTGTTGGAGAGCGTTGCGAAATTGAGGCTCAGCGTTCGATAGCCGCGGTCCCGATAGCTCTCGGCGGCGCGCACGATGAGGAGTTCCATGAGTCCGTTGGGCGCTCCCGACCGGCGGCGCATCGCGTCGAGCGACCAGGCGCCTCCGGCGTAGGCCGGCGCGATACTGACAAAGCCCCAGACGAAGTCTCCCTCCAGGGCGACCGTGAGCTCACAGTCGGCGTCCGCTGCGCCCGGCAGCCGCCCGAGCGTCATGGTGAAGCCGCGCTCGGTTCCGCCGTTTGCTGCCACCCACTCGCGGGAGATTTCCAGCAGCTGCGCTTCGATGTGATGGGGGAGTGTGTCGCGCCGGAAGGTGTGAGCCCGGATGCCCACCTCTTCGACGTGGCGAACTGCACGCCGAACCTTGCGTTTGAGGGACGAGATGTCGAAGCCCGCGAGGTCGATGAGCGCCTCTTCCCCGATCTTCAAGCTCCTCAAGCCGAGCCGCTCGTATAGCTCGAGCGATGCGCCCGACACGCCGACGAAACAGGCATCCACGGCGTTCGCCTCGGTCCATTCCAGAAACGACGACACCAGTGCCGGGATGCGGCGGACCGGACCAACCGGGTCACCGGCCACGATTGCGACCGTCCGCCAGAGCCGGTACGAGAGAAACGCCTCACCGGAGTCGTCGAAGAAGTAGCTGCGCCCGTCCTGCAGCGCGAAGTAGGAAAGTGTGTCTGCGCCGTGCAGGCGCACGATGTCGTGGACGCGCTGTCGCTCGCCGGCCGTGGCGGTACGTCGGGGAATCAACGGACGGAGGATCTGCACAAAGGCGTACACCGCGGCGACGCTGCCCAGGCAGATCATGGAACGCTCGAACCACTGGGCTTGGGGCGAGAGGTAGTGGTACAGCGGCACTCCTACCAGGAGACGCAGCGGCTCGAGACTCGCGTTCAGCGCGGTGGGAACGGGAGTAATGGCCCGACGGAGCAAGAGGAAGCCCAGGAGGATGTAGCAGTAGTACAACAGCGCGAACGTGCCGGCCTGCTGGACCAGCCGGCGGGGCACCGGCGCCACGCTGGAGATGTCGAACGCGCTCCGGTTGGCAAGCAGACCGAGCCCGAGCACGGCCGAGACCACGGCTTCCTCGTAGTCGAGGCCCTTTGCCATGTTGAAGACGCACGACGCGAACAGCAGTCCAATCGTGATCTGCATCGCCCGCATACGCCGCTTGCGCAGCCCGTCGGCGAGGAGGATAAGAAAGAAGCCCGTAAGCACCGCGGCAGTCTGACTGTTCTGTATGAGGTGAACGGGCAGGAGGTCGCGCAGGACATCCATCCGGCTCGGGATCGCCGGGTACAGGGCCGAGAGCACGTTCATGAGTCCGGCGCTGGCGGTGAAGATCGCGCCGAGACGGCGTGCCATCGGTGGAGGTAGGCGCATGGAGAGGTTCCTCGGTTCCGTGATCAGGACACTTTACTCACCGGCCCGGCGCGGTGTAAAGCCGCCTGGACTCTGTACAATGAACGTCGGACGCGAGCCCGACGGGGTGTGGCGCAGCTTGGTAGCGCGCCTGCTTTGGGTGCAGGAGGTCCCCGGTTCGAATCCGGGCACCCCGACCATGCTCGCGCGGACCGGCTCCGCCAGTGCAGGCTCGGGCGCGTACGAGACGGACGGCGGCCCTCCACCCGGCGATCCGCCTCGACGGGTCACGAGGCAGCGAAGCGGGTGCGCCGGTTCGCTGCCTACGTCGTCGCCTGCCCGGGTCCGGATGGCCCTTGCAGCTTGGCCTGTACCTGCTCCCAGAGTAGCGGCACGCCCACGATCCCGGCGATCACCAGGATGAGGAGCAGGAGGAGCGCCACCGGCGCAAACAGCAGAAACAGGATCAGCTTCAATAGGAATCGCACGTCTACCTCTCTTGTATGTGACTCCCGCCAGAGTACTTGTCCGGCGGGGGTGGCGCAAGCACGGTGGCTGCCGTCCAAAAGCTGCGCGTGAAACGGGCCAAAAAGTGGCCCTGGACAGCCAAATTGTAGTAAAATCGATCGAAAACGCCAGAGGGGGTTGCGAGGCTCTGCAGGCTGCAAAAACGGCCAAAGTCTTGTTCGACTGCTCGCCCCTTACCTGCAATTGAGCGATTCAAGAGAGAGCCGGCCCGCGCGGCGGCTCTTTGCATGAAAGGGAGCACATGCAGCAAGAGAAGATGCGCTATGACGTCGAAGACATCCAGGTGCTGGAAGGGCTGGAGGGGGTCCGGCGCCGTCCTGGAATGTACATCGGCGGCACCGACCTCAAGGGGCTGCACCAGCTCGTTCACGAGGTCGTCGACAATAGCGTCGACGAGGCAATGCAGGGTGCCTGCGACCGCATCCTGGTGACGCTTCACGCGGACGGCAAGGTAACCGTCGAGGACAACGGTCGGGGTATTCCGGTCGGGACGCATCCCAAAGTGGGCCGGTCGACACTGGAAGTCGTGATGACCCGCCTGCACGCCGGCGGCAAGTTCGACAAGCGGGGCTACAAGGTCTCTGGTGGTCTGCACGGCGTGGGCGTCTCCGTGGTCTGCGCGCTTTCGTCCTGGATCGAGGTCGAGGTTCGGCGCGACCGCAAGCGTTACGTTCAGCAGTACGCCGCAGGGAAGCCGATCAGCGACGTCAAGACGGTCGGTAAGGCGGAAGGCACGGGAACGCGAACCACGTTTCAGGCCGACCCATCGATCTTCCCCGAGGTTCAATACGATTTCGAGCTCCTGATGCAGCGTCTGCGGGAGATGGCCTATCTCAATCGCGGGCTGAAGATTCAGCTCTTCGAGGAGGCCACCGGTCGGGAGTGCAGCTTCTACTTCGAGGGCGGAATTACGTCGTTCGTGCGTCACCTGAACAAGAACAAGGTGTCAATCCATCCGAAGCCTATCTACCTCTCACGTGACTTCGAGGATTCGTCCATCGAGGTGGCTCTCCAGTACACGGACGACTACACCGAGACGATCTACTGCTTCGCCAACGCTATCAACACACCGGACGGAGGGACGCACCTCTCCGGCTTCCGGGGCGCCCTCACGCGGACGCTGAACAGCTACGCGCGGAAGGCGGGACTGCTCAAGGAGCAAGATCCAAACCTGACCTCCGACGATGTGCGTGAAGGGCTGACCGCGATCATCAGCGTCAAACTGCAGGAGCCTCAATTCGAGGCGCAGACCAAGGTCAAGCTCAGCAACCCGGAGATCAAGGGCCAGACCGAGGTAACGGTCAACGAGCAGCTGCTCGCGTATCTCGAGGAGAACCCGTCCGATGCGCGGCGCATTGTCGATAAGTGCATCACGGCGGCCCGGGCGCGCGAGGCGGCGCGCAAGGCCCGCGACCTCGTCATGCGCAAGACCGCGCTCGACGGCATGACGCTGCCCGGCAAGCTCGCCGACTGCCAGGAGCGCGACCCACAGAAGTGCGAGCTGTATCTGGTGGAGGGCGACTCGGCAGGCGGTACCGCCAAGCAGGGCCGGGACCGTGTCTTCCAGGCGATTCTCCCGCTGCGGGGCAAGATTCTCAACGTGGAGAAGGCGCGTCTCGACAAGATCCTGTCGTACGACCAGATCAAGTTCCTGATCACCGCTCTTGGAACCAGCATCGGAGATCGCTTCGCCATCGAAAAGCTGCGCTATCACCGCGTCATCATCATGACCGATGCCGACGTGGACGGCGCCCACATCCGTACTTTGCTGCTGACCTTCTTCTTCCGGCACATGCGTGAGATCGTCGACCAGGGCTGCCTCTACATCGCGCAGCCGCCCCTGTACCGGGTGCAGGTGGGCAAGGAGAAGCTGTACGCCTACAACGAGCAGCAGCGCGACCAGCTCGTCAAGCAGGCGAAGGCGAAGAACCCCTCGATCCAGCGCTACAAGGGCCTGGGCGAGATGAACGCGGAGCAGCTCTGGGAAACCACGATGGATCCGGGAAACCGCGTTCTGCTTCGAGTCACCGTCGACGATGCGGTGCGTGCCAGCGAGATCTTCGACGTCCTGATGGGCAACAACGTGGCTCCGCGCAAGAAGTTCATCGAGACGCACGCCAAGGACGTGAAGAACCTCGACGTGTAGGCTCGCAAGCCGGTGACGCCGCAGGGGCACCCCTCGCGGCGCCCGGAACGCCTGGAAGTGGGCGGCCACGTGCCTGTCCATGCAGAGCGAGGGCCGAAGAATGGCGGCCCCTGCACCGAGTGGGCAGAGAGTATGAAACGCGCGACGCGGTCGTGTGTTCCGGGTGGCGCGACGAACGGGCGCTATAGTTAGAGCAAACGGTAAGGGTGGACGTGCGGTGACGGCGGACGGGGAGTCGCGCTGCGGAGTGGTCGCGGTGGACGCCATGGGTGGCGACAACGCGCCGGCCGAGGTGCTGAAGGGGGCGGTGGAAGCGCACCGTCGCGGCGCGGACGTCGTGCTCGTCGGGGACGAACGCGTCATCACTCCGATCCTCTCCGAGATCGACGGGACGCTCCGGGTTGTGCATGCGAACGGTGCCATCAGCATGCACGATCACGTGACCCGCAGTCTCCTCAAGGAACAGTCCTCGTTACGCACCGCCGCCGATCTCGTCATGTCGGGAGACGCCGGTGCGGTCGTCTCGGCCGGAAACAGCGCGGCGATCATGGCCATCGGGCTGAGCGTTTTCGGGCGGCTGCCCGGCATCGGGCGGCCGGCGTTCGGCGGCACGCTGCCGGCGCGGAACCAGGGTGTCTTCGTGCTCGACATCGGCGCCAACTCTTCGGTCAAGGCATCGAATCTCATCCAGTTCGCCGTCATGGGCCACGCCTTCGTGCAGCTCTCTTCCGGGATCAGCGAGCCACGCATTGGGCTGCTGAGTAACGGCAGCGAGGATTCGAAAGGAACTCAGCAGGTCAGGGAGGCGAACGAGGCGCTCCGCAAACTCGACATAAACTTCATCGGAAACGTCGAGGGGAATCAGGTGTTCGAGGGCGGAGTCGACGTTGTGGTGTGTGACGGCTTCGCCGGCAATATCCTGTTGAAGGGCGCCGAGGGAGTCGCGTCCGAGATCTTCGAGCTCTTGAAGAGCGAGCTTTCCAAGGACTTCGTGGCACGGGTCGCCGGCGCCGCGCTGATGCCGGTCTTCAGCCGGATCAAGCGGCGGGTGGACTACGAGGAGTACGGCGGCGTCCCGGTGCTTGGCGTGAACCATGTCATGGTCAACTGCCACGGCCGGTCGAAAGCGAAAGCGGTGACCAACGCCATCCTGCTGGCCGCACAGCTGGCACGCGAGCGGCTGCCGGAACGGATCGGGCGCGAGCTGCGCGAGGACGAACTGGAGCTCGGACGCCGGCGCCGCTGGGCCCGAGCGCTGCACCTGAAGCATGACTGATCCATGCTGACGCTGGATAGTCGCGTCCGCCCGGACAGTGACGAGTTCCAGGAGAACCGAGACCACTACCGCGATCTGCTCACGACCCTCCGCGACCGTCTCACCACGGTCCGTCAGGGAGGGAGCCCTGGCGCCGTCGAACGACACCTGAGTCGCGGCAAGCTACTGGCCCGGCAGCGGATTGACCTGCTGGTCGACGCCGGCACGCCGTTTCTGGAGCTGTCGCCGCTCGCCGCGTGGGACATGTACGACGGAGATGCGCCGGCCGCCGGCATCGTCACCGGAATCGGGTCGGTGTGCGGACAGGAGGTTGTCGTCGTCGCCAACGATGCGACCGTCAAGGGTGGAACATATTTCCCCATGACGGTCAAAAAGCACCTCCGGGCGCAGGAGATCGCCCAGCAAAACAACCTGCCCTGTATTTACCTGGTCGACTCCGGCGGCGCCTACCTGCCGTTGCAGGACGAAGTATTCCCCGACAAGGACGATTTTGGCCGGATCTTTTTCAATGAGGCGACGATGTCGTCGCGCGGCATCCCGCAGATCTCGGTAGTCATGGGCTCGTCTACCGCCGGCGGAGCCTACGTCCCGGCGATGAGCGATGAGGCGGTGATCGTGCGCGGCCAGGGCACGATCTTCCTGGGCGGTCCGCCGCTGGTGAAAGCGGCCACCGGCGAGGTGATCACGGCCGAAGAGCTGGGCGGGGCCGACACCCATGGCCGCCGTTCCGGCCTCGTCGACCACGTGGCCCAGGAC
>DATGJB010000091.1:0-35827 GCA_035295425.1 Chloroflexota bacterium
GTACCGGCTGATCGTGGACACAAAGGGAATGACGATCGTTGCTCGCAATTCTCGGATTGCGTTCGGATGGTGCATTGGCTTCGGAACGCCCTGGCATTGGTGCCGAAGAGCGCCCAGCAGATGGTGGGCGCGACGATCCGAACGGTCTTTAGCCAGCCGGATGCGGCTGGCACCGGAGAGCAGTGGGAGCGGGTCACCGAGAGTTTCCGGGGACGGTTTGATCGGGTGGCCGAGCTGATGGACGAGAGTCGTGAGGACGTGCTGGCCTATCTCGGCTTTCCCCACGCCCACTGGCGCCAGCTATGGTCAACGAATCCATTGGAGCGACTCAACCGAGAGCTGGGTCGGCGCACCGACGTCGTTGGCATCTTCCCCAACGAAGCAGCACTGATCCGCCTGGCCGGAGCAGTACTCGCCGAACAGCACGACGAATGGCAAGTGAGCCGGCGCTACTTCAGCGCGGAGTCCATGGCGCTCCTGGACCAGAAGGAGGTGGAGCAGACCCCGATGTTAGCGGCGAGCTGAGCGAGCCGCGCCCGTGGCGGCTGCCGCCACGGGCGATGAGCACCCGCGGAGAATTTACCCACGACAGGGGACTTGTACGCGACTGACTCAAACCAAAGGGAGCGTAGACTGCTCGGCGGAATCTTCGTGGGAAAAGGGTTCGAACAGCAGCTGTCTCCTCCACGGTTTCGCACGGTGGTCCACAAGATACTTGGCGTCTGCCCCTCTTGCAGGTGAGGCAGCAACGCCACTTCAGCCCTGCAGCGTGCAACCGAGCATTACCTACCCAGCGATACGTCAGGGTCTCCGAGGATCGTGTAAGACTCCACGACATCGCGGTAGCTGGGATTGCCTCCGTACCTCTGTATCAGCTCGTCCTTCGCTTCCATCATGGCGATGCCAACGGGCGTTCCCGCACGCAGAAAGTCAAAAAAGGACACTCCCGTCCCTTTGGCATCCTTGAGCCCGCTTGCAAAGAGTACCTGTGGATTGGCAGCGTCATACCCGGTCGACCCAAGGGTCAACACGGCACCCGTTGGTTGGTCGAGACGGTCCTGATCGTTGAGCAGGGTCACGTCAAGATCGGGTGAGCGAGCCTCGACAAAGTCGGTCGCGCGGCAGCTCCACTGCAGCACCACCGACAACTCGTTAGCATTGCGGAGACCCTGTGCATCACCGCTCGTGAAGAGCGGAAACACGCTCCACTGGCTTGCATTTCCATGTCCCACGTAGTTGACGAGCCCCTGACCCGCGTTAAACGCATTCAGGAAACGCTGTCGATTGACTCGATTGTGCGAAGTCGTGTTGGCTTCGTAAAAGGTAGCCGCCTTGAACCCGCGTGGTAGATCAGACTTCATGAGGTCGCTTACGGGGCGGAAGTCTGGGTCGCCGAGCCGGCGGCGCCCCCATCCAGCAGCGAACGCTGCGCGGAGGAGATACGGACGGCGTTGCTCGGAGTACTGCAGAGTCTTGCGGATTTGTAGTGACAACTGGCCTGGGTTGACCACGGGAAGTCGCCCTATAGCTACGTCCGGCGCGTCGTTACTACTGTCCTCCGGTACGGCATAGAGATTGTCGGAGGCGAGGATTTGACCGTCCGAGGCACGCTCATAGAGAGTTGGCACCACACTCGTGTTATCGGGGTTAGCCTCTGTACAGAGGCCACTCGCGGGACATCGGTAGTGATTGTGGTAGTCGTACGTGTCGGTGCCCACGAGGAGGACGTACGCTGTTCCCAGGTAAGCATGTGCCCATGACACATATTCGCGAATAGCATCAGGATCGACCTGCCCGGCCGCGAGTTGGTCATAGATGCTCTGGGTTGAGGCCACTCGAACGGTAAGGCCCCTCCCTTCGTGAAAGCGCACAAGCGGTTCGACGGCCCGGACGAATTCCTGACTCGTAATAATGAGGTAACGCGCTGACCCCGACAGCTCGAGTTTTGGCGCATCATTTATGGGCGCAACGGAAGCCGGGCGCATGAAGCTGGTCGTTGCGACGAATCGCGCTGCCACTGGTTCGCGGTCTGCGAACGAAGTGGCATATCCGGGCCTACACCCGCCCTTCCCGAACCTGATCACGCGCAGGCCCGCGTACTGATCGACTTCGGATCCCAGCACCCGCCACACACTTAGGTGTGCCGACGTGAATCCTCCCACACGGTATCCCGTCGCATAGCCTGCCTGCCACATTATGTGGCTGTCGCTGGCACATAGGTCGCGTGGATAGTCGACGCGTACGTACCGTACAAGGAGCTCGTCCTCACTGTTCCCCGACTCGAGCCGCGAGCTGAGCTCGAGACGCGGAACTCGTTGCCCACTGCGACTAGCCCAAGAGCACGGGAAGGACGAGTGAAGCGTAACGCTGGCACCAATGCCGCGAGCACTGGACCAGACGAGGATGCCGTCAGGCAGCTCGTGCGTTTGCCCGTTGGCAGCGTGCAGGACTACTGCAAGCTGATGCCTCGGCTCGCTTACGGTAGCGATCCGTGCTAGGCCCACGACTGGCACCGTCAGCGCGCACTGGGCATCGCGACTTCTATTGAGACCTTGAAGGCGCAGCATAACGGTAAACGAGGTGCTTCGCGGCAGGTCCCCGCGCCCGACGACAAGGTCTGCTTCGTACCAGTGCGGGTCCCCTGTCGATGGCCACTGACTGTCAATGGAATATGCAGGGCCTTGCGTGTACCGTGTCATCCAAGTTCGTGTTGCATCGATGTACGAGCTCGTTACAGTGGTCTCCGGTTTGATCGCGCGCTGAGCCGCGACTAGCGTCACGCGCCTCGGCTGGGATACTGCGTCCGAAAGGACGTAATTGTTCACGCTCGTGTAAGTGTTGTTGACCGGGTGGCCGAAGAACTCGATCGAGTCGCCGGACGCAAACACGGGCCCCTTTGCTACAACCCGTATCGGAACCCCCCGACCGCTGCTTTCAAGCCCCAGCGTCCTCACCAAAGTGCCCGTTGGGTCGACCCCATCGCGGACTAGATCGTCGTAAGTGAGACGGTAGATCCCCGCGCGCGTAATCGAGATCCGTATCGCGTGCCCGCTCAGCTTGACCTTTGCTTCGAGAGGGCGGGGCAGCCAGGATCCCGCGTGCCCCACCTGTATGGTGGCTGCTGATCTGAACGGCAGCGGCAGGCCGGCCAACACCATGAGAATCGCCAGGCTTGGCGCCGCGCGCCAGCGCTTTCTCAGTTGCAACCTTCGTCCGATATCCTTCGCACAGTCCGGATGGGATTACCACCGACGCGAGTAGACGAACGACAGGTTCTCGTGCACTGGCGTCGCAATTGCATACCCTTCGAGCTCCCCCCGGAACGGTGGCAGGCGCAGGCCAGCGGCCGTGTGTCGCTTCCCACGGTCTGATCGGGCTTGAAGCGGATCGCGCTACTACTCCGGGTACTACTCCGACCCACTTGACAGTGATGATACGATATATTCGCTCTATTCGCTTCGCGTATCTACTATGCCGTCTCGCGTGGCAATATTGCCTCCTAGCCCCGAAGGAGTATGGAAGATGGCTGCCCGCCAGGTCGTAACGATAGTTGCAGTACTCACTCTCTCAATGATTTCCTCCCTCGGACCGCTGAGCGCACCCGCCGCACGAGCGGACAGCTGCGGATCGTGGGGGGATGTTTATGGAGGCGGAGACGGGCGCCTTGGCATCAACGTCCTTGCTGATGGGAGCAATGCACCTGGGTGCGCTGGACAGGTAGAGGTGGCAAACACTACCGGCTATACGTTTGAGCTCACCACGAGCAATACCAACGTGAGCCCCTCGGGTTGGCGCCTAGGCCCTTTGCCCTACCCGTTCGACTTTATCCTCCCGGGGATAGACCTTGATGTCCAAGTGTCGCCGAACGACTCAAGCCAGACAGCTCAGATTGGGGTTACGGGAGAGATAAACGCAGGGTCAGTTGCCGTTGATCTCGCATACCAAGCGCTTAAGGCCCTGATTGACGCTGTGCCCGGAGCAAGCTGTGCACTGGGTAACTCAGACGTAATCACTATCGTTGTAAACGAATACACTGAACTCACAACGGCCGCATCTCTCTACTTGCAAGGGCCTCCCAGCTGGCTGGCGGCAGCGGCAACAGTGAGCAATGTCGTGCCAACTGTGATCAATAGTGTAGTCGATGAACTCCAGAGCGGCCAGATGGTCGCTGGGTGCGCGAGTGCACTCGCCCAAGCGATCGTTGAAGACCTTGGCGGCCCTAGCGGCCTAGTCGCTGCAGTTGCCGCCAACGTGGTGCAGTGGGCTGTCAATATCGTCGCCGCCCTCATCCAGTACCAGGGCCAGCCCGCGTACGCAGAAGTGACGTATACACCAAGCGCGCCGACGGCCGCCGCAGAATTGGCGGGTATCCGCCTGAACTCGCTCCATTCGGCATCGATGGGCGGCACAACTGCCTACCCCGCGCACACGAGGAACGTCTACCTTCACTACTCTGTGGTGACACCAGCGGGCGCTGAGCGCGGCCAGGCCATAACGTATCGCGGTGGGGTCACTGGAACTCCTGTGTCGCGGGCAGCTCTCCCTCTGGGCGTGAGTGCGCCGATCACGATTGCTCTGCACCCGACGGTCGGCTCATGGCCGAGTGCGGGTTACTGTACCGTGATCTACCTCGGCGGGCAACGCCAGCAACGAACGGGATATGGGCCGCTCGCCTGGACTGTCGGGACGGCAGTTACCCCTGACTGTCGAGCAGAGCGTAACCCGCTCCGCCTATGGCTTCGGGGCTCGCTCCAGAGGGGTCGCAGCAGCTCGATTACTGTGTCAGTACACGACCGCCTCGGGACACCAATACGAGGCGTGTTGATCCGACTGTCGGGCGACGGCGTCTACCAGCAAGCCCGCACAACACGCGCAGGTACAAGTACGATCAATCGGCTCCTCCCGCGCTCCGCCGGGACTATCCGAATCTACGCCACGCACCCCGGGTACCACCTGGCAACAGCGGCGTTCTATGTCCGACCTTGAGTTCGGCGGTGGCAGATGGCTTGCTTAGACCACGCCGCGGGAGCGTACGCCACCAACCGCGAGACCTGCTTCATTCACCTGACCAACGATCTCGTCTGTGCGGGCCAACAATGTGCCCTCGTAGCAGTCGGTAACTATGGTAGCCGTGCTCCGTCCGCAGCACCCGAAGCCCTGCGGCAGTCATCCCAATGATGACGCACTGAGGCTTCGACTTGACGTCGCGCATTGCCAAAGGCTGAAATCATAATGCAGCCGGGATCATGGGTGATACCTGCGCTCCACGCCATAGTGACTGTCGCATGGTTCTCGCCACTTGTCCTGCCAGCATTGAGTGTGTGTGGTTTCGTGCGCGCTTGGAGACAGACCGCTCCTCCCTCATCGCCCGACACGTGCTCTCAGCTGCTCATTCAGATAACAACCATCGGCAATCATGCTACTGTCAACTGGATCATCGAGCAAATTCGCGGCTATGGACTTGTAATCCCCTACACGATTTGGGTCGTCATCGAGGAGGGCACGGACCCGAGCTACCCGATGGCCGGTGCAGTCGTTGCCGTTCCAGCTGACTTTGTGTGCAAGGCGCGCAATAAGGCCCGAGCACTACAATATTCCCAAATTTGCCGGACACGGTTGGGACTAGACAAACCGGATGTCAGGCTCCTGTTTCTGGACGATGACAGTCTTCCCACGAAGAACTACATCGAGGCCGCGTATACCTCGCGCTACGACCTATCCCAGGGGTTAACCACGCCTCGGCTCGGTTATGGCCGGTTACTCAGCCACATGGATAACCTGCGCACGATCAATTGCATCACGTTCTGTGCGATGTTCCAGGGGTTTGGGCACCCAATTCATGTACACGGAGAGGGTTTATGTGTCCGCGCTTCGGTTGAGGCGGCGGTCGGCTGGGATTATCCAATCTACGCCTCCGAGGATCTCGTTTTCGGGCAGATGGCGGCCCACATGGGGTTCAGTTGGGGGTTCTTCTGGGAGTGTATTCAGATCACGTCTCCCTGGTCATGGAAGGACTTCGTGACCCAACGCCGCCGATGGCTCTGGGGGAACATTCACGCAATGCGTCATGTGCTGCCCCGTCCTGCCGCCGTGCTTATCGGAGTTAAGTGGTTCACCGGCGTCAGTATCTTTCTCATTTCAAGTGCAGCTTTGGTGATCCGAGTCCTTGGAGGCAACCCTGCGGGCGCAGGAGGCGCATCGCACTTTCTGGTATCCCTCGGCGTCTGGCTAGCCATGTTTGGAGCAAGTGGGCTCATTAGCTCGTCTGGAATGGGACGGCCGATTCCTCGCAACTCATTGCACGTACTGTTCGCTCTGACACTAGCATGGGTCACGGCATGCGTCACTGTCGGCGTCGTCATTATCTCGTTGTGCCGTGGGAACCCACGACGGTTTGAAGTTATCCGGAAGACCCGCGAGGCAATCTCGCCGCACCCTCCAACGACGGCGAACTCTTGACGCGCTCGCGCCGCCGACCGCTTTCACATCTCGCGTGGGTCTTTGTTTTTGTGTTCCCTGCTGCGCTCGGCATTGACTATCAAGCTGCTAGTGTCACGGAATCGCGAACGCCGATCGTGCGTAACCTTACGGGACCCACGTCCGCTCCAGCGTTCGGGGAAGTGGACACCGAAGGCAGCATTACGCCGACGCCGAGTAACCCTTTTGATCCGGCGGCCATAGCCGTCGTCGGGTACTTTGTGGACCCTACGGGGCGGCTGTATCGCCGGTCCGGCTTCTTCTTTCAAAACTACGTTCGACACCTGAAGAATGGCCATGAGGAGTTAGCTCCCCAAGGTCTCCCCAACTGGCATGTGAGGTTCGCACCGCCGACTCCCGGGACATGGAGCTGGTGGTGGCGTGTTACGGTTCCAACAGGCGAAATCAGCACCCCTAAGCACGCACTCTCGATTCTTCCCAGTCGCAACCACGGCTTCCTGAATATCAGTACTAGAGATTCCCGCTACCTCAGCTTCCAGGATGGTTCGCCCTACTTCGCTGTCGGAGAAAACGTTGCCTGGTACGACGCGGGTGGAACGTACGATTACGACAAGTGGTTCTACCGACTCAGCAGCGCGGGCGCGACTTATGCCCGGGTCACGCTGTCCCCCTGGTCTCTCGCTCTCGAAACCCGCTCCACTGGGCTAGGCAACTATCGGAGACGCCTAGCGCGGGCATGGCAGCTGGATTACGTCCTCAATGCCGCAACGCACTACGGCATTTATCTCGTCATCTCGCTCCTGAACTCGGACGTCTATCGGAGCCATAACGGAAGCGGGTGGCGAGAGAATCCCTACAACGCGCGCAACGGAGGTCCCCTCAAAAGTCCCAGTGAGGTCTTCACCGACGGACGGGCACGTGTTCTCTTCGAGCGCCTTGCTGCGTACGTGATTGCCAGGTGGGGTTGGTCGCCGAATGTGTTGGCCTGGGAGTTATGGAACGAAGCGGATCTAGTCGATGGCTACCCTGCTAAGGCAGCGAACGCCTGGCAGGAGCATATGTATGCGTTCATCAATTCGCTAGATGGTCCCCGCCACCTGATCACGAGCAGTTACGCTCGCACCGCGAACACCCTTCTCGACTTCAGCCAGAGTCACCTCTACCTGAACCAGGTTCCGTCAGCCAGTCAACACCTCGTGCCAGCCCTGAGTCGATTGGCGCATGAGTTCCCCGACACGAGGCCGATAAAGCCATGGCTTGTGGGAGAACTGGGCGTAGACTCTCGCAGTGCTCGAGCCACCGCCCTTGACGATCCGTCCGGTATAGTCTTCCACGACGGGCTCTGGGCTACGACGGTAAGCGGCTCCTTCGGGACCGCCATGTCTTGGTGGTGGGACACTTACATTGACCGAACAGGAGCGCGCTTCTACGACATGCTCGGCTCCCTCGCGAAATTCGTGCACGATGTCCCGTGGGACCGCGAGGCGTTTGTGTCCGCGCGGGTGAGCGCCACTTCACGCGGCGAACCTCTCTCCGCTGAGGGCCTATCGGGTCAAATGGACGTGCTCGTCTGGGTTCGCAGTAGGAGTGTGCAGTGGTACCACCACAAAGATGTCCTAGTGTCAAGTGCCGCAGTTTCGCTATCGGGGCTGCATTCTGCATGCTGGCAGGCAAAGATACTGAACACACGGAGCGCTCAAATGCTGCGGACGTCGAGAGTCCTGTCTAGCAAGGGGACTACCCGTATCTCCCTCCCGTCGTTCACCGACGATATTGCTATTCACCTGTCAGCCTGCTAGCCGTGAAAATTGCCGAGGGCGTAGCCCATGACACTGCCGCGATCACAAAGAAGAGATCCACGAATCGTCACCCACCGATTGCTTGGTGGACCTCCTATCGTGCCGAACTCGATTCCATCCCCGACGAGGACAGGGGCCGCTTGGACCAATCGACGGGCCGGGGCTGTCGAGGAGTATGGTTGGCACCGGTCCTCCTCCTCCCCACGCGTCCCAGCGCACCAGGCACCCCCTGACATTGACTCCATAGGGCAGCCCTCGGAGATGAGGTCTCTGGGCGCAGAATGAGAACGCTTGATGCACCGACAGGGTGGACACTTGCGCAGACGCCGCGTGACGCGCATCCACGCTTACGAGCTCGGTAGTCTGCGCGCGTAATCGTCCATGAGAGATGATGAACACAGCGCGCGAGTAGGAGAGCGGTAGGGTGATCGGTAGACGCACGGTAGCAGCGTACGTGACGCTTCCTCCGATCGCTGCAATGCTCCGCATCCCGACAGAAACGGTGGCTGGCATTTCGACCAGGTGCCACCCTTGCCAGGTAATGTGCCGGATTTGCATCACCGCTGAGGCACGTTTTGTGAAAATCGGTTTCAAAGTGGTTCTCCCGCAGGTTGTGGGGTGGAAGAAGCGGGCGTATAGATAGAGGTAGACCCTTCCCGCAAGGAGATGGTCATGCCTCCCCTGCTCCCCGCCTCGCCGTTCGCCATTCGCCGCATGGTGCTCGACCGCACCACGATCACCTTGGAAGCGGAGGCGACGACCAGCGCCGCCGCCTGTCCCACGTGCGGTACCACTTCGCACCAGATCCACGATCGCTATGACCGCCATCCCACCGATCTTCCCTGGCACGGTTGTCCGGTGCGCTTGATTCTGCGCGTTCGCCGCTTTCGCTGTACCAATCAGCGGTGCACCAGGCGCACCTTCGCGGAGGGTTTCGCACCCATACTGCCCCGGCGCGCTCAACGCACCGCCGATGATCGCAACTTCCTCTTTCAGCTCGCCTGGATGATGGGCGGGGAAGCAGGAGCGCGCCTGGCACACGCTGCCGGTCTCCCGGTCAGTCCGGACACGCTCCTGCGGTTGCTGCGACGAGGCCATCACGAGGTCGAGACGCCACGCGTGTAAGCGATCACGAAAACTGGCTCTCCCCCCGGCTTGATGACGCCTTTAGCCCCGGTGAAGGACGCGAATGCGGAGCAGATCGAGCTTCGCCCGACCGTACATCTGGCGCTTGAGGAGCTTTAGCCGCGTGATCTGCCCTTCAGTCTGCCCGTTGCTCCAGGGCAGCCTCAAGGCCGCCTCCACCGCTGCCAGGTCTCTCTGGAGGTGACGAGCGAAGCCACGGATCTCCCGGATGCTGGTCGCTGTCGCCTTGCGGAGCCAATCGTCCAGCGCCTGGCTGTCCTGCTCACGGACGAACCGCCGGAACTCCTGTGCGATGTCATAGAGTTCCTGGAGGATGGCGTCCTGCTGCCGGAGTGCATCGCGTTCCGCTCGCTCCTCGTCCGTCAGCTTGTCGTCGGAGTGCATGAGCAGCCAGGCGGCGTGCCGCGGTGAGGCAGGGTGGGGAAGCGGCTCTGGTCGAGACGCAGGCGTGCGCGACCAGAGCGAAACGAAGCGTCTGACTGCCTGCGACGAGCCGCCATAGCCTTGCTCACAGATCTCCCGCCAGAGCTGCTGTACGTTCTGGCATCCCGCCTCCCATCGCTCTCGTAAGTACTGCTCGTACCGGTGTGGGCTTGCCGACCCCACGCGGCGCACGCGCTCCGGAAACGCCTCGGCATGGACCAACTTCTGAGCCGTGCGGCGATTGATGCCAAGTGCGCGGGCAATCGCGCTGATGCTCATGCCCTCGGCCTGGAGCGCCTTCACCTGTTCATAGCAGTCCAGCCGCCGTGCACGCCGTGCCTGCCGCTCCTGCTCGGCCCGTGGCAACTCCCCCTCATTGGGAGTTGTCGGCTCCTCGGCCACCGGTATCGCTTCTGCCGCTGCTCGGAGGAGTTGAGGGTTATGCGCCAAGGTACGCTCCAGGGCATCGCCGAGATTCTTGAGCAAATGCCAGCGGTCAGCCACCTGAATCGCATCTGGTGCCCCATCGCGGCCTCCTTCCGCATACTCCTGAGCCCGATCTCGGCTCAGGACTTCGATCCCTGGGTGCGCCCGAAGCCAGCTAGCAAGATCCTCCGACGTCCGCCCGTCCACGAGGTCAATCGGGCAATGCCGTTCGAGGTCGACGAGGATAGTGCCGTAGCTGCGTCCCCTCCGTCGCGCCCAATCGTCGACCCCGAGGATCCGTACGGCCGCCGGCTCAGGATCAGAGGCGAGGCGAACCAGCCGGAGCAGGCCGGAGGGGCTACTCGGGGTGCCAAGTAGGCGGGTCAGACGAGAACCAGCTTCACCTCCCAGCGCCAATCCCACCTGCTGCAGTGCCTGGCGGAGTCGATCAGTGCGGCGAATCCGTGGACCGGCCAACGTGGGAATGCGTTCGCAGAAGATCCGCCGCGGACACCATCGATTTCGACACACGAATCGGCGCAGCTTCAGGTGCAGGACGGTCGGGACGCCGAAACACGGGAGGTCGGAGAGCGTGCGGGAATAGTGGCTATGCACCCGGCGTGAGCGATGCGAGCAGAGCGGGCAGGACGCCGTTCGGCGATGGGGTTCTACCTTGATGACGAGGCACTCTGCATCCGCGGTGGCGGACTCGATCCGGAAGCCGGGGAGAAGGGCCGCAAGAGGGGAGGCGGGCATGGCAAGGCTCCTGATGAGGATGCCTCTCTTGTACTCGCACCGTGGCTAAAGGCGTCATCAAGCCGGGGGGAGAGCCCAATTCGTGATCGCCTACAACGCGTCCTCGGAGTTGATGATCTGGCCCTGCGCCGTGGTCAGCGCTACGCCACCATTCTGGTCAACCTGGAAACGAGCGAGCCCGTCGATCTCCTCTCGGGGCGCGAAGCGGGGCCCTTGGCCGAGTGGCTGCGAGCACATCCCGGAGTGGAGGTCATCGTGCGCGATCGCTCCGAAGCCTATGCTGCAGGAGCCAAAGCCCGCGCACCGAACGCTGTGCAGGTGGCCGATCGCTTCCATCTGGTGAAGAACGCCAGTGCGGCCATGGATGAGCTGCTCCAGGGACAGAGGCGACAGATCGCGGTGGAGGTCTCCGAGCCACCGCCAGCAGCTCCGGCAGCAAAGCCGCTCAGCCCGACCAAGCAACGGATGGCTGATCGCAGAGCAGCGCGGGTGGCCCGGTGGGAGGAAGTGCAGCGGCGGCACAAGGAAGGAGAGGGACTCCGGCATAGTGCGCGGGAGATGGGGATAAGCCGGGTCACGGTTCGTCGCTTGATCGACACGCCCATCCCGCCCCGCAACCACATCGTCCACCCTCGGCCCGGTGGGCTGACGTCCCCATCCCTCCAGCCGTACGTCAGCTATCTCCAGGATCGGTGGCAGCAGGGCTGCCACAACATCACGCAGCTCTTCCGCGAGATCGGGGAGCAGGGCTACCCGGGGCGTCGATCCCTCCTCTATACCGCGCTCCATGGCTGGCGTGGGCCTCGTCCTCCGCCAAAGGAACGCCGGCGTTGCAAGATGCAGCGGTTCAGTGTTCGGTGGCTCTGTTTGCGCCCGCCAGACCAGCTCAAGTCCGAGGAGTCCCTCGCTCTCCAGCAGATTCTCGAAGAGGACACCAGACTGGCGACTGGGTACGACCTCCTGCAGCGCTTTCGGGCGCTACTCACTGAGCGAGACGTCGCAGCACTTGCCACCTGGCTCCGGGACGCGCAAGCGAGCAATCTGGCACCGTTTGCAGGCATGGCAAACGGGATCGCGAACGACCGCGCTGCGGACGAAGCAGCGCTGACGATGCCCTGGTCGACCAGTATGGTTGAGGGTCATATCCATCGGGTCAAGCTGATCAAGCGGCAGGGCTACAGGCGATCGAGTCTCACCCTGCTCCGGCGGCGCATTGTCGCCGCATAGCTGCAGCTACCCGAAACGCCGCCCCTGCGGCTTTGGGGAGGTTATGGCCGCATCCCACAACCTGCGGGAGAACCATTTGCAGACCGGCCCTTACAACGTTTCCACCGAGTGCTGCCTGCGTAGAAGTCCAAGACGCCGCGCAGCGAGTCCAGCACCTCCACTCGGTTCGTCTTGGTCCAGGTTCCGTGGCGCAGCGTGTAGAGGCTCGTTTCCGCGGTTCAGGTCGGCGCAGTGTGCTGGCCGCTTTCCGCCGTGGCCACTGCGGTATGTGGTAGGGCAAGGCCCGATATCAGCACGAGAAGAAGGGATGAGAGTGGTCCTTGCTTCATCGGTTCAGTCTGACATGAACGTCAGCAACAAGAGAACGCGCGAATGGCCGGACTCTCCGCTCATGCCAGCTCGCCCCATAGAGCCTGTTGATGAAGAGCGTCCTTCAGTCGTCGCCTGGGAGTAGCCGGTTGCACACGAACGACCTTGAGCCACTCCCCGTTGCCAAGCTCCAAGAGGGCCAGTTCACGACCACAGGGAAGCTGAGTGGTTTGCTACAGTATGGTCCCGCACCGGTCGTTCAGGAGGTAGGCGTGGACTCAGGCCACCACAATGAAGCCGAGCGGTTCGATACCACCTCAATGCTCATGACGGAGGCTGCAGCTCTAGAACACGCGCGCGGTGTCTACAGTGATGCTCCTGCATCCGCACTGCTCGCACGGTACGGGGACATCGCTGCCGCAAACCCGGCACTGGCTGCGAGTGCGTTCGTTCATCCCGATCGGCTTGCCTGGGTGGTCACTGTCTATGCGGAAGCCACCATACGGGGAGGGCCGCATGCCGCGCCGGAATCAGTGCGCGTGTATTCCATGGTGATCAACGCAGAGCTCGGCAGCGTGCTCGAGTTCAAGGACGTTGGGTTCGGTGACGAGGCTATACAAGACGGGAAGCTCGTCGTTACGCCGGTGCAGCAGGGCCACGATCTATCCCACGATCCGGCCGCTGGTCCTCTCGCACCGAACCGTGGGCAGAAGCCGCGCGCCTAAAGCACCGGAGTCGTTGCCCCTTCTCGGCCGCCCAGCGCACAGATCACGAATGGTAGAAGCGTTCCAGTTTCTCTCTGGCATGTGCAGTCGTGAAATGCCAGGAGACAGTCGCGTGCTGATCATTCCGTCGTTTATGAGAAGGTTGCGCCTGCTGACACGAAGCAGCATGGAGGCGCCCCAGAGAGTTGAGGGCGTAGCGGCAGAAACCTCTATTCACGACGCGCGGATGGTGATGCAAGTCATTGTGTCTAGTCGAGAACGATAGCGGACGGTCGACCCATATCACAATCTAGCTCACCGGCACTCGTGTACCAGCCGCTGCCCTTCGGGCCCAGGCTAGCCTCCACGCCAGCGGGCGGTCCCCCGCCGGTTAAAAGACCGTGAGGATAGCTTCCCACAACGGCAAGAATGTTGGCCGGCAGTCTCCTCGGACGATCGAGCGTGATTCCGGTGGGCGGGCCGTCAGCGTTGTCCAAGGTCACGTAGTAGCCATGCATAAAGACGGCGTAGGGAATGTGGTGCAGGCGCGGAGCCTTGGCGCAAAACCTGGCCGCCGTGGGAATAGTCACGCTATTCCCGTCCGTTCGTATCGCTGGTAGGTCAATGAATACGCGAGTTCGCACGTGTGCCGGGTTGTGCCCATAAATGACCGTCACATCAACCACGCCCCACCCCCCGGGGAGCATTGTTGGGATCCGCACCACCGTCTCAAACGTCGCCGTCGAGCCTGAGGCGGAGGTCCGTTTCATTGTGGCTACCAAGTTCGGAGGCATGATGACCTTCCGAGAGCCTTGCCAGGACAGATGGCTCATGGACACATGCGCCTCGACGTTTGGTCCGGCAGCCCCCTGGCCCTTCACCACCAGACGCACGCGTAGGAGACCCAGCGAATCCACGTTGCTGTTGGTGGGCGTGAGCCACTTGCCTCGTGAGAAGACCGACAGCGACGCCGATGCCACCCATCCGCTCCTCGTCCCCGCTGCCGCTCGGTGGGGAAGCGTCAGGAGAACGCCGATGGCCAAACTCACGGAGACCAGACCAACGAACACGATACGGTGGCGCTTCACGTCACTCCTCCATCAGGCAACCGAGATGGGTCACGCTGACCACGTCGCCCGTTCCCGACCATCACCAGTTGGTAACGCCGCTCGCGCCATTGGAGACCGCGCAGTGCTGTCTCCATCTTTACACGCGCTTGCCTACACAATATACGTGTCGAGATATACATTTCGAGGTGCTGGCCGGCGGCATCGCCGGGACATGTACTCCACGCGCGCGGGGCGTGACGCTCCAGATATCTTCTCCGACGCGCCATAAAGTAGGTAAAGTATCATGATGGCCTGTCTGCCGGACACAGGCGTATTCGCTCTTGCTGTCGCGAGGATGCTCCCTTGATCTCAGATGACCGCGCCCTTCGTCGCTCGCCATATCTGGATGCGCTCGCCCAACGCGTGCTGTTCTTCGACGGGGCGATGGGAACGTCGATTCAGCGTGTCCCGCTCACCGCGGACGATTTCGGTGGAAAGGAAGGCTGCAACGACTATCTGGTTCTGACCCGGCCGGACGTCATCGAGCGGATCCACACCTCTTTCATGGAGGTTGGCTGCGATGTGCTCGAGACCGACTCATTCAACGCCAGCCGTCTCCGGCTCGGCGAGTACGGCCTCGCCGACCGCACCCGGGAGGTCAACTTCCAGGCGGCGCAGATCGCCCGGCGGGTGGCGGATCAATTCAGCACGCCCGATCATCCGCGCTTTGTCGCCGGCTCGATGGGGCCGACCGGAAAGCTGCTCTCCTCGGAAGATCCGGCCCTGAGCGATATCTCGTTCGACGAGCTGGCCGATGTCTTCCGCGAGCAGGCGGCGGCTCTTATCGAAGGCGGCGTCGATCTGCTGATCGTCGAAACGATGTTCGACATGCTCGAGCTCAAGTCGGCCGTCTTCGGAATCCATCGCTACTTCCGGGATTCAGGGAGATGGGTGCCGATTCAGGTGCAGGTGACGCTGGACACCGCGGGGCGCATGCTCTTCGGAAACGACATAGGCGCCATCTCCACCACGCTGGGCGCGCTGGATGTCGACATCGTCGGACTGAACTGTGGCACCGGACCGGAACACATGCGCGAGCCGGTGCGGTATCTCAGCGAGTACTGCCCGAAGCAGCTGTCGGTCATCCCCAATGCCGGCCTGCCGCTGAACACGCCGGAAGGCGCCGTCTACCCGCTCACTCCCGACGCCATGGCGGACGCGCTCGCCGAGTTCGTCGAGGAGCTCGGGGTCAACGTGGTGGGTGGCTGCTGCGGCAGCACGCCGGAGCACCTGAAGGCGGTCATCGCCCGGATCGGCCGGCGAGCCCCGGTCGAGCGGCAGCCGACGCGCGTTCCGTCGGTGGCGAGCGGCGTGCGTTCCATTGCGCTGCACCAGGTGCCGGCGCCGCTGCTGGTGGGCGAGCGGGTGAACTCGCAGGGCAGCCGCAGGGTGAAGCGTCTCCTGCTGGCCGACGACTACGAGGCGATCGTGAATGTGGCCCGCGACCAGGTCGACGGGGGCGCGCATGTGCTCGACGTCTGCGTCGCGCTTACGGAGCGCAGCGACGAGACGGAGCAGATGTGCGCGCTGGCCAAGAAGCTGAGCCTCGGCGTGGAAGCGCCGCTGGTGATCGACTCAACCGACGCCGAGGTGATCGCCGAGGCGCTGAAGCGCTGTCCGGGCCGAGCCATCGTCAACTCGATCAACATGGAGAACGGCCGCGGCCGGATCGACTCGGTGGTCCCGCACGTGAAGGAGCACGGCGCGGTGGTCGTAGCGCTGACTATCGACGAAGATGGTATGGCGCGCGAGCTGGACCACAAGGTACGGGCGGCAAAGCGGATCTATGACATCGTGGTGGGCGAGTACGGGCTCGCGCCCGAGGATCTCATCTTCGATCCGCTGACCCTGCCGCTCACCACCGGTGATCCGGCGGAAGCGAACACCGCGAAGAACACTATCGAGGGGATCACACGCATCGAGGCGGAGTGCCCGGGCGTGCTGACACTGCTCGGCATCAGCAACGTCTCCTTCGGTATCGCGCCGCACGCGCGGGCGGTGTTGAATTCGGTCTTCCTGTACCACACCGTCCAGGCCGGGCTCGATCTGGCGATCGTTCACCCCAAGGACATCATCCCGTACGCCGAGATTCCCTCGGAGCAGCGAAGACTGGCCGAGGATCTGATCTACAACCGGCGCGACGACGCGCTGGCGCGGTTCCTCGCGTACTTCGAGCAGCACGGCCCGAGCGCGAGCGAGGACGATGCCACGACCGACCCGATGGAGGGCATGAGCGCCGAGCAGCGCATTCACTACCAGATCCTGCACCGCAAGAAAGACGGCATCGAAGCCAATATCGACCAGGCACTGGAGCACCGGGACGCGGTCAGCGTGCTCAACAATGTCCTCCTGCCGGCGATGAAGGAGGTTGGAGACAAGTTTGGAGCGGGCGAGCTGATTTTGCCGTTCGTGCTGCAATCCGCCGAAGTGATGAAGCGAGCGGTCGCGCACCTGGAGCAGTTTCTGGAGAAGCGGGAGGGAACGACCAAGGGGACGGTCGTGCTCGCCACGGTCTTCGGCGACGTGCACGACATCGGGAAGAACCTGGTGAACACAATCCTGACCAACAACGGCTATACCGTGCACGATCTGGGTAAGCAGGTGCCCATCAATCGCATCATCGACAAGGCGGTCGAGGTTGATGCCACTGCGATCGGACTCAGCGCGCTGCTGGTCTCCACCTCGAAGCAGATGCCGCTGGTGGTCAAGGAGCTGCACCACCGCGGACTGCGGTATCCGGTCCTGGTGGGCGGGGCCGCAATCAATCGCGCGTTTGGCCGCCGTATCGCGTACGTCGACGAGGAGACGCGCTTCGCGCCTGGCGTCTTTTACTGCAAGGACGCGTTCGAGGGACTCGAGACGATGGATCGATTGACCGACTCGGTGCTCGGTCCGGAACTCGTGGCGCGGGTCAATCGCGAAGCCGAGGAGACGAAGCGGGGCGGCGATGACCGGCCAGCGACCCCCGTTCCCCAGATCGTGGTCAAGCGGGTACGCGATGACGTGCCCATACCGGCGCCGCCCTTCTGGGGAACCAGGACCCTGCCGGCGCTTCCCATCGACGACGTGTTCAAGCATCTGGCGCAGCGGTCGCTGTTCCGGCTGTCGTGGGGAGGCAAGGGCGTCCACGGCGACGAATGGGTCACGCTGCTGCGCGAGGACTTTCTGCCGCGGCTGCGTCGCATGCAGCGGGAGGCGAAAGAGCACGGATATCTCGAGCCGCGCGCGGTCTACGGCTACTTCCCGGCGAATGCCGACGGCGACGATGTCGTGGTCTTCGATCCCGCCGATCCGTTGCGCGAGATCGAGCGCTTCCGCTTCGCCCGGCAGCAGTATGACGAGCAGCTGTCGATTGCCGACTACTTCCTGCCGCTCGAGAGTGGGCGCAGGGACGTGGTGACGCTGCAGCTGGTCACGATGGGAGACCGGGCAACCGATCGCGTCGCCGCGCTGCAGGCCGCCGGCGAGTATTCGGAGGCGTACTACACGCACGGTCTCTCGGTGGAAGGGGCGGAAGCCCTGGCGGAATACGTCCACCATCGCATCCGGGAGGAGCTGGGGCTGCGGCCAAATCAGGGGAAGCGGTACAGCTGGGGCTATCCCGCCTGCCCCGACCTCGAGGACCACACCAAGGTGGTTCGCCTGCTCGATGCCTCACGCGCTATCGGGGTGAACCTTACCTCTGCCTACCAGCTGGTGCCCGAGCAGTCGACCGCGGCGATTACCACACACCATCCCGACGCCCGGTACTTCTCCGTGATCGCACGCGACGTGCCCGAGATGGTCGGCGCCTGAAAAAGAAAGGGGCCGCATCGAGTGCGGCCCCGCGCTTTGGTTAGCGCATGTTTCGGCTTGTAAAGCCAGCTCCTTGTAATGGCTGGAGCATAACCTGCGACAGAAACGTAGCTGTCGCCCGGCGCCTGCCCCTCCTCAGTCGGGGAGGGGCCTCACCTTCCGGCTCGAAGCTGTCCCATCACGGCAACTGCCGCCATCAGTAAGCCTCCGGGACACTCGGTCGTGTCCTCACTCGATTCTGCATCCATGGGTCTTTCAAAGTCAAGGCGATAATTTCGGGCGTGAAAGGCGGTCGTCAGAACCACCGGCTATCATGACATGCGGTATGGAAGGAACGGGACCATTCGACACGTCGCGCTAGCGCTTGGCGCCCTCCTGGTGGTGCTGATCGGCGTGCGTGGCGTGTCGTCGGCAGCCGCCTCGCTGGCGCTACCCCGCTCGGACTACCCTCCCGGCGCCACGGTCGTCGTGCTCCCGGCCACCGACGCGGTGGCCGATCGGTACCTCTCGCCCGTGCACCGGTCGACGTTCGAGATGCTGCGGCGCGTGGATGGCGCCGGCTGGCTGCAGTTCGGCATGTGGCACTTCAGTACCGGCGTGGGAAACACACGGCAGGATCACCTGACGGAGCTCGGCTACGCCATCAACGTCTTTCGAAACGCCCGGGCGGCGCAGCGCGCGCTCGCCGACGTCAAGCTTCCTACCCAGCCGTACACCGTTGCCCACCTTCGAGCGCTGCGCTTCTTCAGCAGCGACGCGCGTCAGACGCTGGTGTTCGTCTTCTTCGCCTACAAGTCGATCGAGGTGGAAGCATACTACGAGTATCCCGGCGTCGCGTCGGCCGCCGTGTCGCAGCTGCTGCGCCACACGTTCAGCCGGCAGGGATCGCACCTCGCGCACGTGATACGGCTGCTCAGTGCCGGACGTTTGAACACGCCCACCCCGCGTCCGACCGATACCCCGACGACGGCTCCAACCGCCACTGCGACGAGCACGCCATCGCCGATCCCCACTCCCACCGCCACGTCGACGCCAACACCGCTTCCGCCGACCGCTACGCCGTCTCCCAGCGCCACGCCCACGCCGGCCCCACTCACCGTGACGGCGGCGATGGGTAGCCCCTCCTATCAGCCCGGACAGACGGCGACGGTGTCGATTCAGGTGACGCAGGGGGGCCAGCCGGTTGCCGGTACCAAGGTATTCGTGACTTTCCACTTCCCAACCAAACCGGTGGGACTGACCGTCGTGACCGACAAGAACGGGAATGCCCAGGCCTCCACGCCGGTCCCGACCCTCCCCAATGGCACGCAGGTCCAGGTGGAAGCGCTCGCGGTGGGACCGAACGGCGAGCAGGCCACGGCCAGTACGTCGTTTGTGGTAAGCGGCTAGGCGCGCCTCTCCTCGTTCCCCGCGCCATGTCCGCCGAGCTGCTGTGAATCTGCGGCGGAATGTCGGCGTTCAGATTCAGGTCAGAGAATGTTCATAGATTTCCCAGACGCTCTTAAGCCCTTGCCGGGTAGAGTGTCTACGAGACGATTTCAATGAGCGCGACAGATCGAAGCCTGGACGACCCGGCGGGTGGCGCCTCACGTGACTGGCCGCGGCGCGAGCCGGCGCCGCCGGCCGCGGTACCCCAGTCACAGCGCATTCGCCACTGGCGGCACGCCCGCGCGGCTCTACCCGGCCGGCTGTTCTGGCTGGGCGTGGCCGCCAACGCCGGTGTCATCGTCTGGCTGTGGGCGCGGAACAACAGTGCGATGCTGCAGACCTGGCCGGCGTTCTACACCGGTGTCGGCCGCATCACCGGCCTGCTGGGTGCGTACCTGCTCCTGGTGCAGGTCCTGCTTCTCGCCCGTATCCCGCCGATCGAACGTCTCGCCGGTTTCGACCGTCTGACGGTCTGGCACCGGCGCAACGGCAAGCTCTGCCTCTACCTCATCATCGCGCACGTTGTCTTCATTACCGCCGGCTATGCGCTGCTGGACAAGCTGTCGATTTCCGGCGAGGCGTCGACCCTGCTCGGTCAGTACCCCGGCATGATCGCCGCCACCATCGGCACCGGGCTGCTGATCCTGGTGGTGATCACCTCGCTCGTCATCGTGCGGCGCCGCATGCGGTACGAGATGTGGTACCTCGTCCATCTCCTGGCGTACGCGGGCATCGGGCTGAGCTGGTTCCATGAGATTCCCACCGGCAACGAGCTCGTCGTCAACCCGACGGCCGCGGCTTACTGGACGGCGCTCTATCTGGCGACGCTCGCACTCCTGGTCCTCTTCCGGATCGCGCAGCCCGCGTTGCGGTCGCTCTGGTTCGGCCTGCGGGTCGCCCAGGTCCTGCCGGAGAGTGACAACGTCGTGTCTCTGCGGATCACCGGCCGCCACCTCGATCGGCTTGGCGCCCAGCCCGGACAGTTCTTCCTCTGGCGCTTCCTCTCGAGGGGACGATGGTGGGAGTCGCATCCCTTCTCACTTTCCGCGGCGCCCGACGGCCGGTCGCTGCGCGTCACCGTGAAGAGCGCGGGTGATTTTTCAGGGAAGATCGGAGCGCTGCGTCCCGGTACGCCGATCGTGGCCGAGGGTCCGTTCGGCACGTTCACCGAGGCGGTTCGCAGGCGCGACCGGGTTCTGCTGATCGCGGGCGGCATCGGCATCACTCCTGTCCGGGCGCTGCTGGAGACCATGGCGGGCGATCTGATCCTCCTCTACCGCGTGATGAGCGAGGACGATCTGGTGTTCCGCGACGAGATCGACCGGCTCGCCGCCGAGCGCGGGTTCACCGTGCACTACGTCGTCGGCGATCACCGGCTGCGGGAGCACCGGCATCTGCTCTCGGCGCGCCATCTGCCCGAGCTGGTTCCCGACATCGCGGAGCGCGAGGTCTATCTCTGCGGACCGCCGGCAATGATGCGGCTGCTCGCCGGGAACGTCCGGGGAGCAGGTGTGCCCAGGAAGTTCATTCACACCGAGGAGTTTGCGTTGTGAGGCCGCGGGACGGCCCTGACTCCGCCGGCCGGACAGGAAGCCCGGCCGCTGATCGCCGACAATAGTGTCAAAGGAAGGGATTATGACGAACAGACGGATTGCGCGCTCGATTCTCGGCTCCATCGTGACGGCCATGGTGGCCTTCCCGATCGGCACCGCCTGGGGCACGGCCCACGCCGCGTCCAGCACCACCAAGAAGTACACGGGTCCTGCCGAGGTCATGATGTGGGGCCAGGTGCGCGTATCGATCTACGTGAAGGGCAACAAGATCAAGACCGTGAAGGCAACCGCGCCGACGGAGCGGACCCGATCGGCGATCATCAACGAGCAGGCGCTGCCGTTGCTCAAACAAGAGGTCCTGCACGCCCAGAGCGCCAGGATCGACGTGATCTCTGGGGCCACCATGACGAGTGATGCGTATATCCTCTCGCTGAAGGCGGCGATCAAGAAGGCGCACCTGAAGAAGCCCGCCGCCACGGCCACGCCGACGCCCACCAGCGGGTAGCAACCGCCTTCCTGTTCCCGTCGCCGCGGGAACGCCCCAGGCAGGGATCGTCGCCGGCAAACAGACACATAGCCGGGTCCAGTTCAGAGCATCTGGACCCGGCTATGCGTATTGGAGAAAGGAGAGGTACTTCTTTATAGCGGCGCCGTGCCGGCCGCCGTTAGAGGCGCTGGACCCGAGAATCCCGGGACTTTGGTCATACCGCGCATATGCACCGAACAGGCTCCTCGCACGCGAGGAGCCTGTTCGGGCTATCGGAGGAGACAACTTGCTGTGTCGCGTCTACCTTACGGTAGAACCGCGCGGCGGACAATGGGTGTGGGTTGCGATTTGGTTACAGATCGGATGTGGTGGGTGATGAGCTTGTCCCTTCCTCGCAACCACACGGTATGGTATCGAGTACAGACGGATGGGCATGGAGGAGCCGGCAGCAAATGGAGGGAGACGATCGCCCTGGAAGCGGGCATGGCGACACCACGTCGCCACCTGGGCCGCTGACAGGGGGGCATTCGGACGACGGCGATCGAGCCGAGCCGGGCACCGCCGGGATTCCGGCCGGCCCACCGGAGTACCCGCCGCTCTTCGCGGCAGCGGACAGTACCGCGATTGGCGGCGAGCGCGCGAGCGTCCGCTTCACGGTCTTCGACATTCTGCTGGTTCTCGTCGGCGCGATCTTCACCGCGGCGGTTTCGTTCACCGCGAACGCAGCGGCCCAGAACACCCTCTCAGCCATTGCCGCCGTCATTTTCCTGATTACCTGGGCCGAGAAGACGGCGTCGGTAAGGTTTCCGTTCACCCGCAGCTGGTTCGAGGGCCGGTCGGTCGCGGAGACGGTCAAGAGCATCTCCTGGCGCTACATGATGCACGTGTCGCCCTTTCAAGGAGAGAGCGCTGACGAGGAGCTCCTCACGGCGCTGCACTCCGTGCTGCGAGACGAGAGCCTCGCCGTGTTGCCCGAAGCCGCGACCCGGGTGGATGAGCGGCAGATCACGCCCTACCTGCGCGCGGTGCGGGCGCTTCCTCTCGAAGGCCGTAAGTCCTGCTACCTGAGACAGCGGCTCGAGGACCAGCTGGGCTACTACGAGTCCAGAGCGGAAGGCCACGGCGTGTCGGCGCGACGCTGGCGCCGCGCCGGGCTCGTGTTTCGGGCCGCCACCTTCGTTTTCGCGATACTGCGCTTCTGGGTAGCAACCGCCGCTAGTTTGGTCGGCGTGTTCGTCAATCTCACGGTTGCAGTGACCGCGTGGACTCAGCTCATCAAGCATGACGAGCTCACCCACGGCTACGCCCGGGTCGCCCACTCACTCCAGATTCTTCGCCGACGGCTGGAGGCCTCGATGGACGAGGCGAGCGTCGAGCGTGTGGTCATCGAGACGGAGGGAGTGATCTCGCAGGAAGAGAGCGCCTGGAAGGCCAAGCGTGTCCAGTGAGGCGGTGAAGCCGGGCCAGTCCCCGGAGCAGCGGCTGCGTGTCGGTGTCACCGGGCACCGCCGGCTTCCCGACGATCCCCGTCTGGCCGCCCGGGTAAGGGACGCTCTGGCGCTGATCCGCTCCATGACTCCCGGTGGACGGGAAGCCGGCCTGACCGTGGTCTCGCCGCTTGCCGAGGGCGCCGATCGGGTCGTTGCCCGCGAGGTGTTGAAGGAGGGGAGCGCGATGCTCGAGGTGCCCCTGCCCGTACCGTGCGACGCGTACCTGGACGACTTTGACACGGCACGGTCGAAGGAGGAGTTCCTGGCACTGCTGGCGCGCGCCACGCTGAGTGTGACGATGGCGCCGGCTCGAACGCGCGAGGAGATGTACGAAGCGGCCGGCCGCTACGTGGTCGATCACAGCCAGGCGATCATTGCAATCTGGGATGGCCGGCCATCCCGCGGCCAGGGCGGCACCGCCGAGATCGTGGAGCTCGCCCGGCGGCAGCGGATGCCTGTCGTCTGGGTCCTCTCCGAGCAGCCCTTTTCCCTGAAGGTCGACACCGGCACGGGCGAGTGGCGGGAGCTCGTGCCCGACTGAGCGTGTTCGGCAGGCGCCGAGCCGGCGAGCGCTGCCGTCTCGCGTGGACGCTCTTCACGGCTGCAATACGTCGAATCGTGGCGGCCCATCTGCCATGCAGTCCCACTCCACGACAGCCAGGCCGGTGTTAGCGAGGCGGCCCCGTCCATCGCGCCACGCCTCCGCGACATCCCATCCCCGCAGCTCGGTCAGCAGGGTGTTCAGGACGACACCATGGCTGACGATGGCGACCGTCCCGCCGGCGTGGCGTTGCGCGATGCGCTCGAAGGTCTGGAGCGCGCGACGCCGTACCTCCGGTACCGATTCCCCACCCGGGAACCGGAAAGTGTGACCGCTCTCGCGCCATACCTGCAGCTGGCCTTGATAGCGCTGCTCGATCTCGTCGCTGCCCAGCGCGGTCCATTCGCCGACGTCGATCTCGCGCAGCGTGGGCTCCGGAATCGGCACGAGACCAAGCGCGTCGCCGATGATCGACGCGGTGCGTGCCGCCCGGGAGAGATCGCTGGTGTAGATGGCGTCGATCCCGGCCGCTTCCGCGGCGAGCCGCCGGGCCAGCGCCTCGGCCTGCCGCTCACCCTCAGGGTTGAGCGGTACATCGTGCCGCCCTTGCCAGCGATGTTGCACGTTCCAGCTGGTTTCGCCGTGGCGGATCAGGTAGAACGTTGTGAGAGGTGGTCGTCCCACGTACCGTCGCCGGGGGGCTAGGTCTGTGCCGGCTCGCGGGCGGGCGCGATCGCCACGCCACCGGCGTGGGTCCATTCGGTCTCGACGATGGGCGATGGCTCGCCGGCGTGCTCTCCCCGGATTACCGGCTTACCGGCCGCTTCCCAGGCCTCGGTTCCACCCCGCACGCTGGCCACGCGCTCGATACCAAGCTGCTTGAGGAATTGCGCGGATCGGAGAGATCGCGATCCCACCTGGCAGATCGTCACGATGTCCCGGTCGCGGGGAATCTCGTCGAGCCGCGAGGCGAGCTCGGCCTGCGGCAGGTTGATCGCTTCGGGAACGTGGGTGCGGGCGTACTCTTCCGGCTCCCTCACGTCCAGCAGCACCATGTCCGGCCGATCGACTTCCAGCGAGTCGACGTCGATCTCGGTTACCCGAGGCGAGGTGGTCAGCATCGCCCAGCTCATGTCGACGCGACCGCGATTGGTCGCCTCGATCGCCACCATGTTCAGTGGCCGCGCCGGAACGCCGTTGGTCAGCGTCGAGACAAAGGGACCTCGCTCGAGCCGCGCGAGCGGATTGTAGAGCCGCTCGAAGCCGATCGTCGTGCTGGGGCGGCCGCACATCCCCTTCCCGCAGGGCCCTTCGAAGTGACCGGGAAACACGGCGACCCAGTCGGGGAGGCGCAGCAGGCGGGTAACGCTCTCGTACTGTGCGGCGGCGTCACCTCCACCAAAGTCCGGCCGGCCGACGTCGCCGACCAGCAGGGAGTCACCGGTCATCACCAGCGACGGTTCCGGGCTCCGTGGGGGATTGACCAGGAGGATGGACATCAGCTCCGGCCGGTGACCGGGCGTGTGGAGCACGTGCAGGCGAAGCTGTCCCAGCGCGAGGTCCTCCCCGTCGTGCAGCGGACGGAACGGGTACTCGACTCGCGCCGATTCATGCAGGCAGAGCTCGGCATCCGTCTGCTTCGCCAGCCGGCGCGCGCCGGACACATGATCGGCGTGCACATGCGTGTCGATGATGTAGCGCAGCCGGAAGTCACGGTCATGCAGGAGCGCCAGGTACTGCTCGATCTCCAGAGCGGGGTCGATGATCGCCGCCTCGTGCGATTGACGCGACGCGATCAGGTATGAGGCGCACCCGCAATGCTCGTCGAGAATCTGCTTGAAGTACATGACCGCCTCCGTTCCCGCTGGCTGAGAGACCGCATGGCGACCACACCGGCGCCCGTCCAGAGTCTTCCCCCGCCCTGTGCCGGCTCAGATCTCGGAACGAGGACCGGAAGGGAGATCGCCCTGCCTCTATCTTGCCTGATGCGCAATACACCGTGGCGAGCCATCCGACGGCACGGCGAGTTACGGATGCTGCGCGCAGCTGAGCGCAAGGAAATCGCCCAGACAACCACGGCGCTACCTCCTGCCATCGGTGCTGAACGACACCAGTATGATCGAGACGCGAGCACGACGATGCAGTGTGACTTTCACGATTCGTACCGGTGCCGCTACCGCCTTGCGGGCGAGGGACTCCGTACGGCCGGTTAGCCGTCGCTCCTGTCGCCCAGCAGACGGCGGAGCACCATCTGCAGCACGCCGCCGTGCCGATAGTATTCCACCTCGACGGCGCTGTCGATGCGCAACAGTGCCTCGAAGGTGCGGTCTTCGCCGTCGCCGCGCACCGTCACGCGCACCGTCTGACCCGGCGTCAGTCCCTCCTCGAGACCGGTGATATCGTACGACTCGGTCCCGGTCAGGTTGAGCGATTCCCGACTCTGCCCCGGCGCGAACTGCAGCGGCAGAACGCCCATGGCGACCAAATTGCTGCGGTGAATCCGCTCGTAGCTCTCGGCAAGGACCGCCTTGACGCCGAGCAGCATCGGGCCTTTGGCTGCCCAGTCGCGCGAGCTGCCGGATCCATACTCCTTGCCGGCAATGACCAGGAGGGGCACGCCGTCGCGTCGGTAACGCTCCGAGGCGTCGAAAATGCGCATCACCTCGCCGCCGGGCTGGTAGGCTGTCCAGTCGCCCTCTTTATCCGGAGTGAGCTCGTTCCGCAGGCGAATGTTGCCAAACGTGCCGCGCATCATCACCTCGTGATTGCCGCGCCGTGCCCCGAAGCTGTTGAAGTCACGCCGGTCGACGCCGTGCTCGATGAGATACTGCCCGGCGGGACCGGCCGCGGGGATCGATCCGGCGGGCGAGATGTGATCGGTCGTCACCGAATCGGCCAGCTTGACGAGCACCCGCGCCCCCTTGATGTCCTGGACCGGTGCCGGTTCGGGGGCGAGGTCCTGGAAGAACGGGGGCTCGCGCACGTAGGTCGACGTCGGATCCCACTCGAACAGGTTGCCCTCCGGGACCGGCAGCTGGCGCCAGGCGTCGTCGCCGGTGAAGACCTGTGCGTACTGGTGGGCGAATAGCTCGGGCTTCACAGCGCGCGCGATCGTTTCCTTGATCTCCTCGGGTGTGGGCCAGATCTCCCAGAGGTAGACCGGCTGCCCGTCCGGATCGTGACCGAGCGGCTTGCGGGTCAGGTCGATGTCGACGGTTCCCGCCAGGGCATACGCGACTACCAGCGGCGGCGAGGCCAGGTAGCTGGCACGCACCTCGGGATGAATCCTTCCCTCGAAGTTACGGTTGCCGCTGAGGACCGAGCAGACGACGAGGTCGTTCTCTCCGACCGCTTCCGAGATTGCCTCCGGCAACGGGCCGCTATTGCCGATGCAGGTGGTGCAACCGTAGCCCACCACGTGGAAGCGCAGCGCCTCGAGATAGGGCATGAGGGCAGCCTTTTCGAGATAGTCGGTCACCACCCGCGATCCGGGCGCCATACTGGTCTTGACGTGCGGTTTCACGCTCAGGCCCCGTTCCACCGCCTTCTTGGCGAGCAGGCCGGCGCCGACCATCACCGATGGGTTGGAGGTATTGGTACAGCTGGTGATCGCGGCGATAACGACCGATCCGTCCCCGATCTCGCTGCGCTGCCCGTCGAGCTCCACCTCGACCGAGGTGGGTGGTGGCGCGGTGGCGACGGCTGTGCCACCTGCCGCGTCGCCGGTCTCGGCATGGCCGGCATCGAACCGGCGCGGATAGGCCTGCCGGAAGCTGGCGCCCAGCTCGGGCAGGGGAACTCGATCCTGGGGACGGCGCGGACCCGCCAGACTGGGGGTCACCGTGGCGAGGTCCAGCTCCAGCATCTCGGTAAACTCCGGGACCGGCGAGTCGTCGGTGCGGAACAGGCCCTGCGCCCTGGAGTAACGCTCCACCAGATCGATGTGGTCGGCGTCGCGGTTCGTCATCCGGAGATACTCCAGCGTGGCGGCGTCGACCGGGAAGAACCCGGCCGTGGCGCCGTACTCCGGCGACATGTTGGCCAGGGTGGCACGATCGGCCACGCTCAGCTGGCTCAGCCCGGTGCCGCAGTACTCGACGAACTTGCCGACCACCCCGTGACTTCGCAGCATCTGAGTGACGGTCAGGACCAGGTCGGTCGCTGTGGCGCCGTCCGGCAGCTCGCCGTGCAAGCGGACGCCGACCACGGTCGGCATGAGGAGATACATGAACTGGCCGAGCAGCGCGGCCTCGGCCTCGATACCGCCGACTCCCCAGCCGAGAACGCCGAGCCCGTTGACCATCGTGGTGTGCGAGTCGGTACCCACCAGCGTGTCCGGCATGACCACGGTGGTTCCATCGATTTCACGGCTGACGACCACCTTCGCCAGGTACTCGAGATTCACCTGGTGGCAGATTCCGGTGCCCGGCGGGACAACGCTGAACTGGTCGAAGGCCCGCTGCGCCCAACGCAGCAGCGCATAGCGCTCCCGGTTGCGCTCGTACTCCAGCTCGACGTTACGCGCGAAGGCCAGGGTTGTGCCGAAGGCGTCGACCTGCACCGAGTGATCGATCACGAGATCGGCCGGAGCCAGCGGGTTGATCAGCGCCGGGTCGCCGCCGAGCTGGCGCATCGCCGACCGCATCGCCGCCAGATCGACCACGGCGGGCACGCCGGTGAAGTCCTGAAGGAGCACGCGTGCCGGCAGGAAGGGAAACTCGCCGCGCAGCCCCGGCTCCGGCGTCCAGCGTGCCAGCCGCACCACGTCGGCCTCGCTCGCCGAGCCGCCGGCATGCAGACGAAGGACGTTTTCCAGCAGCACCTTGACCGTTACCGGCAGGCGGCTCAGATCGAGCCGTGCCTCGCTCGCCAGTGTCTCGAGCCGGTAGTAGCTGACGGTTCCAGCGGCCGTGTCGAGCGTTGCCGCTGTGCCAAATGCGTCGTGAGTCGTCATGGCAGGTCTCCTCCGGCACGCGGGGACATCACCCGTCCTCCGCTTTGCCCACTAGATTATTCGCACACTGATGCAACAGGCGCACCAGCTGCTCTCGCTCCTCACGGGAGAGGCCGGCGACCATTCGCTCGCCCGCGAGCTGCGACGATCCGGGCGTGCGGCGCAGTAAATCTCGCCCTTCCGGCGAGAGGGAGGCTACCCGGACCCGCCGGTCGTGCGTCCCGGGGACGAGAACCACCAGTCCACGGCGAACCAGACCATCGACGAGGCGGGATACCGAGCTCTGCTCGAGACCAAGCCGTTCGCGGAGCGCGGTCTGATCCATCTCAGGCTCCTCCCAGAGGGCGAGCAAGACATCGCGCTGCGAGAGGGTGAGGCCGTAACCGCGGAGCTCCGCCTCGACGGAACGGCGCAGCGCCTGGTAGCAGCGCTTGAGCCAGTAGGTGGGCTGGGTCTCGAGAAATTCGCGACGCTCGGGACCGGGCGGAAGCGCTCCATGAAGGGAGCTCTGCATCGAACGGAACCTCCGCTCAATTATATGTGTATACATGTAATGGTGCAAGCCCGGTGCGGAGCGAGCCGGTCCTGGTCTAGCCGCCCGGGCCGGTTGCCTGGACCGTGCCGGTGCTGGTGCGCGTCTCCAGGTACGCTACAAGCTGGTCCATCTGCGTCGGGGTGAGCGTGTTGCCGTACGCCGGCATCCCGCCGCCACCGTGGGCGATGCGCCAGATCAACTCGCCCTCGGTCAGCTGGCCGCCGATATTCGAGAGGTCGGGACCGCGCTGGCCGCCGACGCCGTCCATCGTATGGCAGGAGATACACGCCTCGGCCGAGAAGAGGTGCGCGCCCTGCAGCGCCATGCCGGTGACACCGGTCGTCGCCTTGGCCGGGACGTTGGGTGGCGTGGTGCCGTTGATCAGGACCGGCTTCCAGGGCTCGGCGTAGCCCAGGTACGAGAGTACGAGGAAGCCTGACGCCGCCAGCACGACCACCGCGATCGCCCAGGGCCGGCGCAGCGGATTCCGTTCACCCTTATTCGCCAGGGGGAAGAGGAACAGGATGGTAAACGCGATCGCCGGGAAGAGAATGATGACGAACGGCGTGATCGCCGAGCCCTCGGAGCCCACACCGATCAGCGCGAGCACCGCGAAATACCAGATCAGGTACCAGTCGGGCTTGGGATTGGCCGGGGTCAGAGGGTTAGCCTTCAGTCCCAGTCCCTGGCCTCCCAGCGTGATCGCCAGGATCAGGATGACGATGATCAACAGGAAGGTAACGAGCGCGTCCTTGAACATGGCTCGCGGGAAGAAGGGCTCGCCATCCTCGTGCAGAATCTGCTGGTACTCGGCCCAGTACGTCCTGGGATCAACCGGCTTGCCCGGCACCGGCCACTCCGAGATGCCCTTGTAAATCACCAGGTAGAGATGGACGCCGATGAAGGTAATGATCCCTCCCGGGACGAGCCAGATATGAATCGCATAAAAGCGGGAGAGCGTCTGCCCGTTGACGTGCGGCCCAGCGTTCAGCAGCTCGGCGACCCATTGCCCGATGATCGGGGTGCGAGCCGCCTGCTCGGCGCCCACCACGACCGCCCAGTAGGCATCCTGGTTCCAGCGGAGGAGCTGGCCGGTGAACGCCATGACAATGGTAAGGATGAGCAGGACCGAGCCGGTGAGCCACTGCATCTCGCGCGGATATTTGTACGAGCCGGTGAGGAAGTGGGCCGTCATATGGATGAAGACCAGCAGCACCATGGCCGACGCGCCCCAGTAGTGGATTCCGCGCAGCACGTTGCCGAGGAATTGGTGCTGTGAGATGTAGTTGAGACTGTCGTACGCGTGATCCGGCGACGGAATGTACGACATCGCCAGGAACATGCCGGTGATCACCTGAATCACGAAGGCGGTCAGGACCGCGCTGCCCCAGACGTAGAACCAGTTGACGCTCTTTGGCACCTGGTGCAGGAGCGTCGACTTGGCGACCATACCGATCCCCAGCCGCTCGTCGAGCCAGCGGTAGGTGCGGTCGCTGATACGCAACAGCAGGTTCACATACTGCTCCTACAGGGCGAGCGGCTGTGCCTCGGTCTTGATGTAGACCCGGCCGTTCTTGATCTGTGTCTGGTACTGGAAGAGCGCCCGCGGCGCCGGGCCCCCGGCGACGCTTCCATCCGCGTTGAAGACGCTGCCGTGACAGGGGCAGATAAAGAGCCGGGGTGTCGCCAGCCAGTGCACGGGGCAGCCGAGGTGCGTGCAATACACGGCATAGGCCGTGAAACTATCCTCCGAATTACGGCGGAGCCATGCTGCGGTGTACTGCGTGGGCCCGGACCATGGAGTAACGCTTTCGTTGGGGTATGGAAAGTTGACCTGGACCGTCTCGCCGACTCCGAAGCTACTCACCGCTCCCACGTCGCGCCACAGATTGGTCGGCTGTTTGATGAGCGGACTCAGCACGAACCCGACGATCGGAATGCCGAGCACCAGACCCATCACGCCGCCGATGCTGAGGATGAAGAAGCCCATAAAGGCCTCTCGATTCATGAGCCGTCTAGTGAGGTTCATGCCTGAGCTCCTGGATCCAGGCGACGATGCCGAAGGCCATCACGACCAGGCCGAGGTACGAGAAGACGACGGCGGTTACCAGCCCGAAGCCGGCAAGGGCGACGCCCAGTGCCGTCGTGATCGGCCAGATCGACGGAGGCGGGAGGTGGATGTGCTCCTCGGCGACCGGATGTTCGGGCGTTACCCCGGCCGCTTCCGGCGGGTGAGCCGTCGGATGGTCGGTGGAAACACTCTGAGTAGTCGCGTCGTCAGAAGTCTGCATTGCCCGGCTCCCTAGAACATCGTTCGCAGGTACACGATGGAGAAGATGAACACCCACACCCCATCCACGAAGTGCCAGTAGTACCCGATGCTCTTAACCGGCGATTCGTGGCCCGGCCGCCAGTCACGGTTGAGGAACAGCAGGCCGGTCAATCCGACGAGGCCGACGAAGACGTGGAAGCCGTGGAAGCCGGTAAGGGTGAAGAACGTCGTGCCGAACTCGCGGGCGCTGCTGATTGTGACACTCTCGGAGTAGAGCTTGGCGTACTCCGTGAGCTGCCCGACCAGGAAGGTCGCGCCCAGAATGATGGTCGTGACGAGGAAGAGATTGAACATCTTCCGGTTCCCCGCACTGAGGAACTTCTCGGCGACGATCATCGTTCCACTGCTCGAGAACAGGGCGAGGCTGAACCAGAACGTCCTGGGGATCTCCAGCTGGCTGGATGAGAAGTGGAAGGCGTAGACCGAGTACATGACGATGAGCGAGATGAAGAAGATCGACTCGGAGCTGATGAAGAAGAGCATCAGCATCCGTGCCGGTGTCATCTCGAACCGTGGACGCGTGACGGCCGGCTGCGCCGGCGCCGCCTGCACGGTGCTCCGTTCCGCGGTCAGCGTCGCCACGGCACCCTCCGAGCCGCTCCGCCCGGCAGGAGACGGCTGGGCTCCGCGCTGCGACTCGTGCCGCTCGAAGCGCCAGTCGGGCGCCTCGGGATGGGCGAGGTCCCACAACGGCCGGCGGCTGCGCACGGTTGGGATGGTGGCGAAGTTGTAGGCCGGGGGTGGCGAGCTGGTCGACCACTCCAGGGTCCAGGCGTCCCAGGGGTTCGGGCCGGCTTCCTTCCCGTTCCGCAGGCTCGCTATGACGTTGTAGACAAGCAGTAGCACACCGGACGCGAAGACGACCGCGCCCATCGATTCGATCAGGTTGTACGGGGCCCACGCGGTATTGGTGTAGGTGTAGACACGCCGCGGCATCGCCACCAGGAAGTGCATGGGGAAGAAGGTGACATTGAAGCCGATGAACGTCAGCCAGAAGCTGATGTTCCCAAGGCGTTCGCTGAGCATTCGCCCCGTCATCTTGGGGAACCAGTAGTAGACGCCGGCGAGGATGAGGAAGAGGCTGCCGCCGCCCAGAACGTAGTGGAAGTGGGCTACCACGAAGTAGGTGTCGGTACTGGCATAGTCCAGCGGGACGATGGCGAACATGACGCCGGTGATGCCGCCGACGGTGAACTGGACGATGAAGGCAACGCAATACTTCATCGCGGTGGTCCAGCGGATGGAGCCGCCCCACATCGTGCCCAGCCAGTTCAGAATCTTCACGCCGGTAGGGACCGCGATGATCATGCTGGTGGCGGCGAAGAACGCCTGCTCGCTCACGGTGAGCCCCACCGTAAACATGTGGTGCGCCCACACGATGAAGCTGATGAATCCGATGGCGACTCCGGAGAAGGCCACGAAGGTGTAGCCGAAGATCGGCTTGCGGGAGAAGACGGGTATGATCTCCGATGCCATGCCGAACGCCGGAAGGATCATGATGTAGACCTCGGGGTGGCCGAAGCCCCAGAAGATGTGCTGCCAGAGAACGACGTTGCCGCCCTGCTCCGGCTGGAAGAAGTGCGTGCCGACGAACTTATCGAAGAGCAGGAGGACGGCATCGGCGGTGAGGAAAGGCATGGCCCAAATGATGATGAATGAGTTGACCAGCACCATCCAGACGAAGAGCGGCATGCGGGTAAGCGTCATGCCCGGGCAGCGCAGGGCAATGACCGTGACGATCAGGTTCAAGGCGGTGGCGATGGAGCCGGCGCCAAGGACGATCAGGCTGGCAGCCCAGAAGATGGGACCGTTGTCGAGCGTGAACGGGCTCTCCCAGAAGTTCGCGTAGGAGAACCAGCCCACCGCCGGCATGCTGCCCTCGATCAAGCTCCAGTAGAGCAGGAGGCCGCCGAAGAGGAACAGCCAGTAGCTCATGGCATTTAGCCGCGGGAAGGCGATGTCCCGGGCGCCGATTTGAATCGGCAGGAAGTAGTTGGCGAACCCGACCAGCACCGGCATGATGACCAGGAAGATCATGGTCACGCCGTGCATCGTGAACAGCTGGTTGAAGACGTCCGCCGAAATCACGTGGTTCTGCGGTACCGCCAGCTGCCAGCGCATCAGGAGCGCTTCGAGGCCGCCGATCAGCAGGAAGACGCCGGAGGTGACGAGATAGTAGATGCCGATCAGTTTGTGATCGGTCGTCTTGATGTAGTCGAGGGTCCGGTCCCAGGTGGTGGTGCTGGGATACGGTTGGGCGTGTAGCTCACCGGTCGCGGTGGTGGTCGCCATGCTCGTCTCTCCGGGTTATTTGAGGCTCATGAGGTAGTCGGCCAGGGCGTTGACGTCTTTGTTGCTGAGGAACTTGTAGGGAGGCATGAGCGCGCCTGGCTTAAAGCTGCTGGGATCGCGAATCCATTGCACCAGCGCTTGCCTGGTCATCGGTGCGGCGCCCGCGCCGATTGTCCAGCGGCTCGAGAAGTGGGTCAGGTTCGGGCCCACCGCACCTCCGGCGCCCGTGCCCAGGATAGCGTGACAGTTGACGCAGGTATTGTTCAGGAACACTTTCAAGCCGGCCGCAGTCGCGCCGTGTGGCGTGGCTGCCGGCTTCTGTTCGTGCTTCACCCAGGCGGCGAACTGTGCAGGCGTCTGCACCACCACCTCGAACTTCATCCACGCATGCGCGGGACCACAATACTCGTAGCAGGCGCCGCCGTAGACGCCCGGGATGTTGTACTCGGCATAGACCGCGTTGTCTTGTTTTGGATTGGCGTCGATCTGGCGCTGCAGCTGCGGCGCCCAGAAGCTATGGATGACGTCCCACGACTCGACGTGAAAGTGGATTTGCTGGCCGGTCGGCACGTGCAGCTCGTTGGCCGTCACGATCTTGAGACTGGGGTACTGGAACTCCCACCACCACTGGTGGCCGATGGCGTAGATGTTGAAGCTGCTGCCGTGCGCGGAGTTGATGTCGCGGATGGCGCGCACCGTGAAGACGAAGGCGACGACGAGGATCACGGATGGAATGGCGGTCCACAGCAGCTCGACCCGGCGGTTGCCGAAGACCTGGCGCGGCTCAGGATCGCCGGGCTTTCCCGAGAAGCGGACCATCGAGATGACGATGGCGGCGCAGACGCCGATAAAGATGATGCCGGAAAGAATCAGCATCACCCAGAAGAGGTCCGAAATCTGATGCATCTCGGAGGTGCGTGGGAACAGGGGCGCCGGAGGCGGTCCCGGATTCCAGTTGGGGCGCGGTGGGTTGGCAAGCGCGAGCGAGGGCCATACCGCCGCCGCCGCGCCAAGGGCAAGCGCCACAATCCATCGGAAGCGCCTGCCGCGCGGTCTCACCGGGCAGACTTCGGCTGGGTTCCCACCGGTACCGTGACGCGACCGAGGCCCATACCGCGACAGCGGCATGCTTTCCCTCCTCATCGGTTGTGCGCCGTCCCCGCCCGCATGGTTACGGTCTCCATTCAGGGACCCGGCGGCCCAATTGTAGGGGATGGGCTTCGCAGACGCTCAGCGTCGACCGGTTCTGTCTCGCCTGAGTCGAACCAACGATAAAACGCGAGGACGAACAGCACGGCATATGGAATGTTCCCCGGATACCACATGATGAGGCCACCGACCTGCTGGTCGGTGACCGCCGAGATGCTCCAGAGGCGCGGCGCAGCGACGTACGGCTCGTAGAAGGCGGTCGGCGCAAAGGTGAAGACTATCCCCAACACCATCATAAACATGCCGTTCAAGAATAGGTACAACAGCTGGAACGGGTAGGCGAGGCGCTGTGTCAGGATTGGGCTCAAGACCGGCCAGTAGACGAGCAGGCCGAACGCCATGAACGTCACGTGCTCCAGCACGTGCACAGCCTCGTCGGTGAGAGTGCGGTCGTACAGAGGAGGCGCGTGCCAGAGATAGATGTCGGCGTTGAAGGCGATGGTGGTAAAAGCCGGGTACGTCAGAAACAGGGCGATCGCCGCCAGGACCCGGCGGCGGAACAGGGCGGCGGCCAGCCAGGACGGAATGGAGAGGATCACGAGCGGCGGCCAGAGCGCTGCCAGGAGCAGATGCTGGACCATGTGGGCGCTGAACAGGTAGTGATCGCCGACGTAATCGAGCGGGGAGAGCAGCGCGATGACGAGTACCCCGACCGACAGGGCGAAATAGGTGATCTGCGCCGAGCTGGCGGGCGGCCCCAGCTCGCGACGGCGACGCAGCGGGCCGACCGCGTAGATGTAACCGGCGATGAGCAGGATGAGCCCGACGATGACGCTCGGCTCCCAGGTCCACCGGGTCAGGAGCTCCTGGGTCGATGGCGCGCGCGCCACGGCGTTGTACCAGGCGAGATGGGAGAGGCTGCTGGAAAGCGCTG
>DATGJB010000092.1:0-10000 GCA_035295425.1 Chloroflexota bacterium
TCCTGCCCCGAATGGGGTGTGCATTGTCCGCTCGGGAGCCGGCGCGTTACAGGTCCAGGTGAGCTACGCATCGACGGTCGATTCGCAACCGCCGGTCAGCACAGGTCCGGTTACCATCGGGAACTACACGTATACGGCCCCGACACCAACCACGGGGATTGCGATGCCGCCTACCGACACGCCGCAGCCCACGTCGACGCCGACGAGTACGCCGACCTCCACACCAACCCCTACAAACACTCCCGTCCCGACCAACACGCCCACGCCGACGCCCACATCGTCTCCGACGGCGACCGCCTCGCCCACTGCGACTGCGACGCCGGTCAGGCCCCTCAAGTTCCACCTGAACTGGGCTCGCGTGCGACCAGCCAGGGGGAGCGGGTGCGCAGGGCAAGACGTCGACATAACGTTCCCGGGTGCCCCGGTATGTCTAATGATGAGCTACACGGTCCAGGGCATGCCGAAGGCTCTCAAGCGCCTGACCACCTACACTCTGTATAACCAGTCACGTGCCGTACTGGTGGAGCAGTACCCCGGTATCCAGCCTGCCAACAGCCTGGGCACGTTCATTCGTTACGTGCAGTACACGCTGCCGCACAACTGGCCGAGCGGCACCTACACGTTCGTGGGCACGCTTCAGATCGGCAGCGTGATGGCGCGCCGCGAGTGGACGTTTGCCATACCACGCGTGGCGTCCGTTTCGCCCTGACCGTCAGCTCGCCGGGGGACGCCGCTCCGCGGGATCGAGATAACTCACCGCCTCGACACGGTTGCGCGCGTGGAGCTTGCGGAGCACGTTCTGGACGTGCTTCTTTACGGTCGACTCGGAGATGATCAGCTGCTGGGCGATCTCCCGATCCCTCGCTCCGCGCGCGATGAGCCGGAGGATCTCATCCTCGCGTTGAGTGAGGTTCGCGATAGGACGCGGCTCGGCTTCGTGCCCGCCTTTCTGCACGTAACGCACGAGGCGCGCCGCAATGAACGGGGAAAGGCTTGACTCGCCGCCGGCGGTGTCCCGGATGGCCTTGGTCATCTCTTCGGGTGAAACGTCCTTGAGCAGGAAACCAACTGCGCCGTTCTTGATCGACTCGAACAGGTGGTCGTCGGTATCGGAGACGGTCAGCATGACGATGCGGACTTCAGGTAACTCGGCCGAGATGAAGCGAGTCGCCTCCACGCCGTCCATACGCGGCATGTTCACGTCCATCAGAATGATGTCGGGCCTGGCACGCTTCGCCTTGGACACGGCGTCCTGTCCATCCGCCGCCTCGGCGACCACCTGCATATCGGGCTCCGCATCGACGATCTGGCGCACGCCGCGGCGGAAGAAGATGTGGTCGTCGACCAGCATCACGCGGATGCGTTCCGGTCGCTGGTCTGTCACAGGTTTCCGGCTTCCCCGCCCTGGCCCGAGTGACCGCGATGCATGGCGTGCTGCGAGTCCGACTGCTTCAGCGCTACGCGCACCGCCTTCGACGCCTGAGCCTTCGGCAACGTCACGACCAGGACGCCGTTTCCATGGCTCGCGTTGGCCTGGCGCGCGTCGATGTCTACGCCCAGCTGGACCGAGCAGTAGTACGGTCCGTACGACCATTGATGGACGAGGTAGCGGCGGTCCTGCTGATGCGGGCCGCGCATGCCGGCACGCAATGTGACGGTGCGAGCGACTACCTCGATGTCGATGTCGTCCGCCTCGACGCCCGGCATTGGCGCCACGATCGCGATGTCGTGCTCGGTTTCGTACACGTTGACGGGCACGAGCTGGGCCGATCCGGACTCGGTCCTGACCGTGCCGCCGGGTTCCCGGCCGAACAGGTACTGGAGAGCCGCCTGCCGGAACATCTCGCGCCCGGGTTCCTGTCGGTTCATGAGCACCTCCCTCTCGACACTCGGCTGTTGGGTCTCATGTGGAGCCGACGACCGGATTCGAACCGGTAACCCCCTGTTTACAAGACAGGCGCTCTGCCCTTGAGCTACGTCGGCACGCCGGCGACGCCGGCATCATTGTACCGGACGATTCGCGGAGTCGGTCCGATGGATCCGCTGGCGCACCGCCTCGAACAGCGCAATGCCGCCGGCAACGCTGGCATTCAGGCTCGAAATTTCGCCTCGCATAGGCAGCCTGACGACGAAGTCACAGGTTTGTCGCACCAGTCGACGCAGTCCTCGTCCCTCATTGCCGATTACCAGAGCGACGGGCGCCGTCAGGTCGACCTCATATATTAGAGTTTCGGCGGAGCCATCGAGTCCGACGGTCCAGATACCCGCGTCTCGCATCCTCTCGAGCGCCCGTGCCAGATTGGTAACCTGCGCTATCGCCGTTCGTGCAACTGCTCCGGCCGATGCCTTGGCGACAGTCCCGGTCAGTGGCGCCGTCCTCCTTTCGGGTAGGATGACTCCGTCCGCACCGGCCGCCGATGCACTACGCAGCAGCGCCCCGAGATTGTGCGGGTCCTGGATCTCATCCAGCACGAGGAACAGGGCAGATGCAGTGCCGGGAAGGGAAAGAATCTCCTCGATGTCGAGCGTCCTGGCGGTTCTGACTTCGGCTGCCACGCCCTGCATATTGGAGCTCGGTGAGATGCGTTGCAGCTCTCGAGGATCGATCTCGCGCAACGGCACCTCCCCAAGGATGGCGAGCCGGCAAATCTCGTCGATCACTGGAGAGGAACGCCGGCCGGCGGCAAGCAGAACTGACGTCGCAGTGCCTGAACGGAGCGCCTCCAGAACAGGGTGCCTGCCCCAGATCCAGACGGGCTCGCCGGTCACGACAAACTCTCGAGCAGAACCACAGCGCGAGCGCTGATCGCCTCGCAGCGGCCCTCCGGCCCCACTCCTTCGTTCGTCGTCGCCTTGATGCTGATGCACACTCCATCGACATCCAGCGTGGCGGCGATGCGTTGCCGCATCGATTCGATATGGGGCGCCAGCTCAGGTTTCTCGGCAACCACCATCACATCTGCATTACTGAGGATCAAGCCCTGGCGCGTCAGTAGATCTCGCACCGCGGCAAGCAAATGCAGGCTGGAGGCGTCACGGTACCGTTCGTCGGTGTTCGGGAAGTGCGTCCCGATGTCGCCGAGACAGGCAGCTCCTAACATCGCATCCATCAGGGCGTGAATCACCACGTCGGCGTCGGAATGCCCAGCGAGCCCGGCGGTCCAGGGAATCCGCACCCCGCCAAGCACCAGCTGACGCCCCACCTCGAGACGGTGAATGTCGTAACCGATGCCAACACGCAACGTGGCCATCAGCCCGCCGCCAGCAGCAAACGAGCCAGCTCAAGGTCGTGCTCGGTCGTGATCTTGATGTTGCGGGGCGATCCGGGATACGTGACTACCTCGCCATCGCAGGCTTCCACCAGTTGAGCGTCATCCGTGACCGACGCGCCGCTTCGCCGCGCCATCTCGTGTGCATGGCGCAACACATCGGCGCGGAACAGCTGGGGAGTCTGGGCCGCGCGCAGCGGCCCCCGATCGAGCGTGGCGATCACCCGGCCGTGCTGGTCCACCTCTTTCAGCGTGTCACTCACCGGGATTACCGGAATGGCACCGCTGAACCGGTTCAGCAGACCGGCGCCATCGGCCAGCAGACGTGCCGGCGCCAGCGGGCGGGCCGCGTCGTGGACCGCCACCGCGTCGACTCCATTCAGGCAAGCGAGCCCACGCGCCACCGAGTCGTTTCGCTCAGTACCGCCCGTGGTTACCCGAAGGTGCGCGATTCCATGGAAGTACTTTGACGTCACCGAAACTTGATCCTCGCGAACTACCAGAACGATTTCAGCGACCAGGGCCGCAAACCGATTGACCGAGTGCCATAGTACCGGATGCGCCCCCAACGCGGCCCACACCTTGTCCGTTCCGCCCATGCGGCGAGCCGAACCGGCGGCGACGACTATGAGTCCTACCGCTCCCTGGGTCACTCGCGTCCGTTGCTCTTGGGCTGCGCGAATATCATCCGGCCGGCGACGGTCTGGAGCACCCGGGTAACGACGATATCGATGTCGTTGTGGAGATAGCGACGGCCGTTCTCGACCACGATCATCGTCCCATCGTCGAGATAGCCCACTCCCTGATTTACTTCCTTGCCCTCCTGGATGATGCGCACCGCCATTTCTTCGCCGGGCAAAACCACTGCCTTTACGGCATTGGCAAGCTGATTGATATTGAGGACCTGAACTCCCTGGAGTTCAGCTATGCGATTGAGCCCGAAATCGTTGGTTATGACCGGGCAATGCATCTGGCACGCCAGCTTCACGAGCTTTCCATCCACATCCGGAATCTCGCGAGCGTCCTGGTCGGTAATGTCCACCCCTTCGGGCGAGTCCTTTTGCAAACGGCTCAGGATCTCAAGACCGCGCCGGCCCCGATTTCGGCGGAGCGGGTCCGAGGAGCCGGCGATGTGCTGGAGCTCGGTCAACACGAAGCGGGGCACCACGAGAGTGCCGCGCAGGAAGCCCGCCTGGCTGATATCGGCGATTCTGCCGTCGATGATCGCGCTGGTGTCGACCAGGAGCCGGCCGTTTTGCGCTTCAGGCTCGGCGGTTCGGTCGCCGAAGCGAGCCTGCAGAAAGTGGCTGATCTCACGCCGGCGCAGGAGCGTCAGCGTGATTCCGAGGTAGGCACAGGCGACGGTCACCGCGGCCGGCAGGAAGCGGCCGAGCCACCATGGCAGGAAAGACAGCGGATAGGCGAGCATCACGCCCACGAGCGCGCCGAGCACCAGGCCCACGACGCCGAAAACCAGGTCGACCAGGGGCGTACGGCTGACAAGACGGCGCAGCGCCTGGTACGGCCAGGTGACGACCAGCGGGGAGATGATGAATCCGACGACGGCCCCGACGGCGAGTCCGATGATCCCGTTCCGCGTGGACGCGCCGGCCGGTCCGACCAGGCTGCCGACCTGCCAGCCGGCGAACATCACGATGAGCGTGCCGATTACCCGCGAGATCGCCTCGGCCCTCATGCGAATGTTCCTCCGGCCAGACTGCGGAGATTCAGGAGTCGCGACAGCCGGTAACGCCGAGCGCCTCGACTACCGAGCTCACTCCTATTATCTGTCCCGAGACTCCCTGGAGCTCCCTCAAATTGCGTTGGGGAACGATGCATTGCTCGAACCCAAGCTTCTGCGCCTCGGCGACGCGCTGACGCACGCGGTTAACGGACCGCACTTCTCCGCCGAGTCCAATCTCACCAATAACTGCCGTCTCACTGATCGGAGTTTCGCTCATCGCGGAAGCAATCGCAAGCGCCGTCGCCAGATCTGAGGCAGGCTCGGATAATCGCATCCCTCCGACCACGTTGACATAAACATCCTGGGTGCCGAGTGGCAGCCCGGCCCGCTTCGACAGGACTGCGGTGAGAAGGATCAGCCGGTTCAGATCGAGGCCGTTGGCAGTGCGCCGCGGTAGACCGAAGTGGGTCGGCGTGACGAGGGCCTGCATCTCGACCAGTAGAGGACGCGAGCCTTCCAGGGTAACGGTAACCACCGACCCGGACGTCTGTGCCTCGCGCTCGGCGAGGAAGGCGGCAGAAGGGTTCTGAACTTCCGTCATGCCGTCTTCCTGCATGTCGAAGACTCCCACCTCGTGGGTGGGACCAAACCGATTCTTCACGCCCTGTAGCAAACGGTAGGCGTGATAGCGGTCGCCCTCGAGATACAGCACGGTGTCGACCATGTGCTCGAGAACTTTCGGACCCGCTATGTTGCCCTCCTTCGTGACGTGACCGACCAGAAACGTCGCGATTCCCTCGCCCTTGGCGAGACGGGTGAGACGCGCCGTGGCCTCCCTGACCTGGCCCACGCTTCCAGACGGAGAGTCGAGGTCGGCCGTCTGCATTGTCTGAATCGAGTCCACGACGAGTAGAGAGGGCCGGAGCTGCATCGCGAACGACGCGATCGCATCGACATCGGTCTCGGCGACGATAAAGAGGTCGTCCGAGATCTGGCTCAGCCGGTCGGCTCGGAGCTTCACCTGTTCGGCAGATTCTTCCCCGGTCGCGTAGAGAACCGCGCCGTGGGTCGACGCCACAAGGTTGCTCATCTGGAGCAAGAGCGTCGACTTCCCGATCCCCGGGTCTCCGCCGAGCAACACGACCGAGCCAGGCACGATGCCGCCACCAAGCACGCGATTCATCTCGCCGAGTGGAAGCTGCAGACGCCGGTACGCCACGCTCTCGACACGTGAGAGGGGAATGGGCGCCGCCGCGGACGTGGTCGCTCGCGGGAAGCCGGAGCGCGTGGCCGGCGCCCGGTCGATCGTTTCCACGAGTGAGTGCCACGCACCGCAACCAGGGCAGCGGCCATATCCGGTTGGGTACTGGCCGCCGCACTGCTGACAGACGAACTTGGTATGAGACTTCGGCATGATCGTTCAATCTGGCCCGGTCAGGAGTGGCAGACCCAACGTGACTCTGTCACTCGCCACCATGTTCGTCAGTTCCCCGTGGGAGCCCCGGCAGAACATCGTCCGAGGTCTTCCCGGCGCGGCACCGCTATGTCGGCAGCGAAGGTTCGGGCGCGAGCGTGCTCCCGGTGACCAGATCGACACCATCGTCGTCTTCCGAGCGCGTTACCGTGATCGAGCAACCCGGGAAGAACCTTCCTTCCAGCATGCCCTGCGCGAGTGGGTCCTCGATGAGGTTCTGGATCGTCCGGCGCAGTGGCCGCGCTCCAAACGTCGGGTCGAAGCCCTGCTCGACCAGGTAATCCTTGGCGTCCGGTGTGACCTCCAGCTCAATCTGCTGCTCGACAAGCTGCAACTTGATGCGGGCAAGCATGAGGTCGGCAATCTGGTGCACTTCGGGCTGCGTGAGTGCCTTGAACACGATCGTCGCGTCGATCCGGTTGAGGAACTCCGGCTTGAACGTGCTCTTCAGCTCATTCATGATCTTGCGGATCATTTCTTCGTGCTGATGCTGCCGGTCCTTCTCCTCGTCGGCTGAGCTGCGTCTCAAACTGAAGCCCATGCGGGCCTCCTGGTTGAGCAGACTCGCGCCGACATTCGACGTCATGATGATGATCGTGTTGCGGAAGTCGACCGCTCTGCCTTTCGCGTCGCTCAACCGGCCGTCCTCGAGGATCTGAAGCAGGATGTTGAACACCTCGGGGTGCGCCTTTTCGATCTCGTCGAGCAAGATGACGGAGTATGACTTGCGCCGCACCGCTTCGGTGAGCTGGCCGCCCTCTTCGTAGCCGACATACCCGGGAGGAGCACCGACCAGGCGAGCCACCGAGTGGCGCTCCATGAACTCGGACATGTCGATCTTGATCAGCGCTTCCTCGCTGCCGAACATGAACTCGGCGAGCGCCTTGGCGAGCTCGGTCTTTCCGACGCCGGTGGGGCCAAGGAAGATAAAGCTTCCGATCGGCCGGCGGGGGTCCTTCAGACCGGTTCGTGCCCGTCGTACGGCGCTGGCTATGGTGCTGATCGCCTCATCCTGACCGATGACGCGCTTGTGCAGCGCGCCCTCCATCTCGAGCAGTCGGGCCGATTCCTCCTGCGCGATGCGCATGACAGGGATTCCGGTCCACATGGCCACGACCTGGGCCACGTCTTCCTCCGTGACCTCCAGCTGCTCGCTGGTTTGCTGGCTGTGCCAGCCGTGCTCCAGCTCGCTGATACGGTCTCGCAGCTTCTGCTCCTGATCTCGCAGGTGGGCTGCCTGCTCGTATTGCTGGTTCTGAATCGCGCCGTCTTTCTTCTCCTGAATCGCCTCGAGCTCTTTGACGGCATCCTTCAGATTCTGCGGGGCCACCGCCCGTCGCATGCGAACGCGGGAGGAGGCCTCGTCGATGAGGTCGATTGCCTTGTCGGGCATAAAGCGATCGGTGATGTACCGCTCCGCCATCTCGGCGGCGGCTTTGAGCGCCGCGTCCGTAATTTTCAGGCGATGGTGCTCCTCGAAGCGCTCGCGCAGACCACCGAGGATCTCGATCGTCTCCTCGACCGTCGACTCGCGCACCGTTATCGGCTGGAAGCGGCGTTCCAGGGCGGCGTCTCGCTCGATGTACTTGCGGTACTCGTCGAGCGTGGTTGCGCCGATCGTCTGGATTTCGCCACGCGACAGGGCAGGCTTGAGGATGTTGGCGGCGTCTACCGCTCCCTCGGCCGCACCGGCGCCGACAATGGTGTGGAGCTCGTCGATAAACAGCACGCAGTCTCCGGAGGTGCGGATCTCCTCAATGATCTTCTTGAGGCGCTCCTCGAACTCGCCCCGGTACTTGGTGCCGGCGACCAGCGAGCCGATGTCCAGCGTGAGGAGGCGCTTACCGAGCAGGTTCTCCGGTACCTCGCCGGTGACGATGCGCTGCGCCAGCCCTTCCACGATGGCCGTCTTGCCGACGCCGGGCTCGCCGATGAGTGCAGGATTGTTTTTGCGGCGCCGGGACAGTACCTGGAGCACGCGCTCGATCTCGTCTTCGCGGCCGACGATCGGGTCGAGCTGGCCGCCACGGGCCTGGGCGGTCATGTCGATGCCCAGCTGATCGATGGTCGGAGTTTTGCTCGAGCGGCGGTCGCCCTGATGCGGCGTGTTGCCGGTCTGAGTCAGAACCTTGATGACCTCGGACCGAACCTTTTCGAGGTTGACTCCGAGGCTCTCGAGGACACCGGCGGCAATGCCTTCGCCTTCTCGGATCAGGCCGAGCAAGAGGTGCTCGGTCCCGATGTAGTGGTGGCCCAGTCGGCGCGCCTCATCCACCGCCAGCTCTATAACCTTCTTGGCCCGCGGAGTCAGGCCGATGTCGCCCATGACCTGCCGGTCGCCCCTGCCGATGATGAACTCGACGGCGCTGCGGACCTTGGTGAGCTCGATGCCGAGGTTCGAAAGGACCTTGGCTGCTACCCCCTCACCCTCGCGGACCAAGCCAAGGAGGAGATGCTCGGTGCCGATGTAGTTGTGATTGAACCGCTGCGCTTCTTCCTGAGCGAGTGTCAGAACCTTGCGCGCGCGCTCGGTGAATCGATCAAAGCTGCCATTCATGCTGGTTGTATCCGTACAAGATAATAGCGCGGCCCGCGCAGCCGGTGCTGCACCGATCCAGGTCGAGGTCGGCAGCTAGACCGTGCTCTGGTGAGAAACGGGCGTAACTTCGGTCTGCACTTCGTCATCGCCGGGAAGGGGTGACTCGGGCGTGTCGTAACCCGCTTGAACCGCCGTTCCGGGCGACCCTTCCGCCGTGACCTCGGCATGGGGGACCGCGTCTTCGTCCGTCGAGTCGACCTCTTCCTGCGGCTGTGCGTCTTCGCTCTCCGGTGCAGGCACTGGATCCGAAGGAATGGGCGACTCTATAACTGCTTCAATTTCAGCTTCGGGTTGGGTAGCCGTGCCGTCTGCCTGTTCGGCAGCTTCGGCGGCTGACTGAGGTACCGGCTCGTCGATTGTTTCCGCCACGGCGGCCGGCTCCTGCAAGATAGCGGGTGGCTCCTCAGAGGCAACTGCCGGCTCGTCGAGCGTGACAATCGGCTCCTCGGAGAGGGTAGTCGGCTCCTTAGAAGCGGCGACCGGCTCCTCCAGAGCGGCCGGCGCCTCAAGGTGAACTGTGGCTGGTTCCTCATAGGTGACGGCGGGCTCCTCCGACGCCACGGCCGGCTCGTCGACGGCAAGCGTCGACTCTTCGGAAGCGATGGCGGGTTCCGCCGCATCGACTTCGTACCGGTCTTCGACGGGCATTGTATCGGGGCCAGGTACCTCGGCCGCCGCGGGCTCCGGGGGCGCCACCATCTCACCGGCCGGGTCGATCGCGGCCGTGGCGGCAAACGGCGAGTGCGGCTCATGTTCGCCGAAGCTTTGCATGCCGCCCAACTGCTCACCCGCCTGGCGTACGCTCAAGCCGAGGCGGCGCCGCTGGCTGTTGATATGGATGATCTTTACGTTGACGTACTGCCCCTCGCGCACCACCTGGGCGGCGTCGTGGACGGGCAGGTCGGTGAGCTCCGTCAGATGGATCAGGCCTTCCAGGCCCTCCTGTACCTTGGCAAACGCGCCAAACTTTGCCA
>DATGJB010000093.1:0-7373 GCA_035295425.1 Chloroflexota bacterium
TCCGAGGCGCGCGATCGCCGCTTGCAGCGCGGGTAGGGTTTTGTGCAACAGCCGCTCCGTCTCGTCACGGCGAGCCTGCCGCTCAGCGCCGGCCGCGAGACGCCGGCCAAGCTCAGCCATGGTTTGCTCCACCGCGAGCTCGTAGGCCGCCGCGACGTCGGTTCGCAGCTCGGCTGCCAGCCGGTCGATCTGCTCCCCGAGGCGGAGCTTGATGCTGTCCTCCAGTTCCCTGGAGGCGCTCAGCGCAGCGTGCGTGATCGCTTCCCGGTTGGCTGCGGCCAGATCCTTCTTGAAGTACAGGTGGATGGCCTGGCTCGCCGCCAGCGACAGGGCGCCCATGACCGGCGAGAAGAAGAGCAGGGCAAGTCCCGGGATGCTCAGCCCTCTGGCCACGGTCGCGGCGCGGTGGCTCCCACGGCGCGGCATGACAAAGATGTGCAGAGCATGAGGGGGCGAGCCAAGCTCGCCGGCGACCGATGGGACCGCACCCGCACCGCCGAAGAGATCTCGCAGGTCGGCCTCGATCATCGCATTGATCGCAGCGGTCTCGGCGACCAGCCGGTTGCGGACCCCGACCATGCGGTCGCGCAGCAGCTCGCTCCAGACCGTCTCGATGTAGCCCGGCAGGTGCCGCCGCACGATCGCCGGCTCGTCGATCGACGCGATCTCGTCGGGCAGGCGGCGGCGAAACACCTCGCCAAACTCCTCGATGTCGCGCAGCAACCGTTCCTTGATAAGGATCGCGACGAAGGCGGACACGCGATTCTGCATCCGTGCAATGCGCTCGCGGAGCCACTCCTGGCGCGCGTCGACGGTGTGCCGCAGCGCCTCGATCTCCCGTTCGTCGAGCGCGTCGAACGCCTGCCGGCGCGCGGCAGCCGCCGTCAGTAGCGTCGTGCTCCGCTCGAGCGCGCGCCGTACCGTCCCGGCACGGAGCGGGGCGTGACGGCTCAACAGATCTTCGAGCAGCGTCATCAGCGCATCGTACCCGGGGTCGATACCCGACTCCAGCGCGCCGCCGGCCTGGGCGGCCGACAGTGCCAGGATCGCCGGTTGGCTCTCGAACGGACCGAGGAAGGTGCGGACCAGCTCGAGCAGCGACTCGCGCTCCTCCACCGGCACGCGATCCACCTGATTCACGATGACGGCTACCCGCTCCAGACCCAGCAGTGGCACGAGGTACTCGCGCACGAAGCGGCGCTCGGCATCCGACAGCAAGGCGGTGGCGTTGAACACCAGAATCGCGTAGTCGATCCCGGTCAGTCTCTCCTGCCACTCGCGGGCGGTCTGCGCGCCGTCGATCGCCTCGATGTGAAGCTCGCACATGCTGAGCAGCTCATCCGGGCTGCGGATCTCGAGGCGCTGGAAACCGCCGCCGTCGGCAGTGAGGAAGGCGCGGAGCTGCGCCGCAGGGAGCGATGTCTTCAGTCCATCGTTCCCCACTGCCTCGATCGCGAGCGAAGGGCCGGCACGCACTGCAATGGACACCGGAGTCTTGGGAATGGCGGATTGCGGCAACAGACCGGGATGCTCCAGCAGAACGTTGGCAAGCGAGGCGCGTCCAGCGCCGGTGCTGCCGGCGATCAGCAGCTGCAGCCGGGCGCTATCGCCATGCGCCCGCACCGCTGCGATGAGATCCAGCTCATCGCGCTCGTCGAGATCGGTCGCGACGCACTCCAGCTGCGCGAGGATGTCGGGCAGGGCGCTCACGGCTTCACGATCTGATTGACTCGACGGTCGAGATCGTGCCGATCGAGCAGCGCCACGCCGGCCGGCGGCTCTTTGCCGGAGAGATCGTAGTACAGCTCGGAGCGAGCGAAGAGTCGCAGCGCCTCGATGCGGCGGGCAATCGGCGGATGGGTGTAGAGCATCTGCTGCCACTTGGACGCGCCGTGGTACTCCGACACATCTTTGTAACGTCGGATGTAGTCGTCGACATCGACCTGCGCGGCATCGGCGAACCCGGTGAGCAAGCGGATCAGCGCCCGTTCGGCCACGGCCTGATCGCCGCAGCAGAGCAGTCCGGCACGGTCGGCCGTGATCTCCGAACGGCGCGACCAGGCGAGAAGCGGGAGATTGAACTGGCTGAGTAGGCGTCCCAGGGAGCCGAGATTGCCGTAGGCGGTCTGGGCCATGAGCGTGGCCAGCGTGTGGTAGACCATATGCTGCGAGGCGATGTGGCCGCATTCGTGACCCATGACAAAGCCGGCCTCCTCGGTGGTGAAGTACTCGAGCAGGCTGGTGGTGACAAAGATGAACGCGTACTCGTCGGTACCCGCGGTGAAGGCGTTGAAGAGGCCGGGACCGGCTACCGCGTGCGGAACGGCGATACCGAGGGTCCGGGCGCTGCGGGTGAGAACGTCGAAGAGATCGGGGAAGGAGCTACTGTCGATGAACACGCTCTGGGCCAGTGACTGACCGAGCTGCGCGCTGATCAGCGTGTCGAGCGCCCGGTCGATCACCTCTTTGACCGGGACGAGCTGCAGGCTCTTCAGGATCCAGCCGTCGACCGGGTGGGCATAGGGCGGTGTGGACTCATCGTCGGAGAGACCGCGCCAGGCGCGCCACTCGACGTAATCCTTGAAGGTCAAGAAACGGCGATCGAGCTCGCCCGGTGCCATCGACGTCGCCTCCGGGTCAAATGTCAGGCAGCTACCTGCCATTGTGCCTCATGGGAGGTAGCGAAGCGACTGCTCCGGCTCGGTGTGATCTGGCCAGGTCCATACGGGGTGATGGTACGTGCCCGGCCGAAGCGGTTTGCCTCGACCGGGTGTGCGACGATAGCGTCAGACGCGCGGGCGCGAGCGGTTACGAGCAAGTGCAGAGCGCGAGGAGATGAAGAGTGCCCCAACCCGCTGACGAATCGAACGATAGGTCCGCTCGGCGCATGGCGGTCTACCTGGCGTGTGAGCGGTTCCTGGGGAGTGGACCGCCGCGGACCCTGCAAGACATCCTGGCCGAGCTGGCGGAGACTACGTCACCCGACGAGAAGCGTGACTTCTACGGAAGCGGCGCCGTCGTCGCGTCGTTCGAGCAGGAGATTGCAGAGCTGCTCGGCAAGGAAGCCGCTCTCGTCTTCCCGAGCGGCACCATGGCGCAGCAGATCGCGCTGCGTATCTGGAGCGAGCGCAAGGGCACGAAGACGGTCGTCTTCCATCCCACCTGTCACCTCGAAACGCACGAACAGAAGGGCTACCAGCATCTGCACGGCCTGCACGGCCAGCTGGCGGGAGACCCCCAGCGGCTGCTTGCGCTCGCCGATCTGGAGCAGATTCCAGGACCGGTGGCGGCGTTGCTGCTGGAGCTGCCGCAGCGCGAGATCGGCGGACAGCTCCCGGAGTGGACGGACCTGCAGGCCCAGATCGGCTGGGCGCGGGAGCGCGGCGCCTCGGTCCACATGGATGGCGCGCGGCTCTGGGAGGCGGCGCCGTTCTATGGCAGGGAGTACACGGAGATCGCGGCGCCGTTCGACAGCGTCTACGTGTCCTTCTACAAGACATTGGGCGCGCTGGCCGGCGCCGCGCTGGGCGGCCCGGCGGACTTCATCGCCGAGGCGCGGCTCTGGCGTCGCCGGCACGGCGGTGATCTCTTCCAGTTCGCGCCACTCGTGATCTCTGCCCGGCAGCGGTTGCACGAGCGCTTACCGCTGGTTGCGGCGTACTGCGAGCAGGCTCGGCGGATTGCGAGTGTGCTCGAGGGCATCCCCGGTATCGCGATCAAGCCGAATCCCCCGCAGACGAACATGATGCACGTCTATCTCGCCGGCGACCCAGAGGATCTGGCGGAACGCGCCCTGCGCATCGCGGCCGAAGACAGAGTGTTTCTCTTCGCCGGCGCCCGCGCCAGCGAAGTCCCCGGCTGGTCGGTCTTCGAGCTCACCATTACCAGCTCCGAGATCGATCTCAGCGACACGGAGATCCGTGGCTACTTCGAACAGATACTTTCCGACCCCAAGTCTCGGACGGAAACGAGTGGACCCAAGTTCAGACACGAATCGAGCCAGGCGCAGGTCCCGGGCTAGATTCGCAAATATAGGGTCCTCAACCTATGGGCAACCGGGCGACTGACCGGTAGAGTGCGTGTCACCACCGTTGTCACGAGACGCGTTACCGAATGCGGAGTGGCACTACGGTCAAAAGCGGACGATGGCATTGACACCTCCTCTTATGAGGGGCATGTTCTCCTAGCCGGAGGGAGAAATGACATCTCAGGACGGTATCGGCCTTATCGATTTCCCAGGGAGCGGGAACCGCTCCCTACGGCTCGGGGTAAGAAGTTCACAGAGAGCGCGAGCGAAGGCGAAGCCGCCTGATCTGATGGCCGAAGTCCCTGGCATCGATCTTGAGAGGGACGTCGTCCGACATCGGCCGTCCCTGACTCGAGTGCTCCATGACGTTGAGGGCCTGGCTGATACGAGCCGCCCTGACGTCCCTGATTGCACCCGCAACCGCGTCCATGATCTGCGCTGTATCGTGGAGCGCTTGTTCCTGGCTGAGGACGAACTCTGGCGTGCTCGCGGACCAAAGCTGCCGTGGGATGTGGCGCGCTGGGGACATCATGCCGCAGCATTCCTGTCCGCCTGCCAGCGCGCCTCCACATACGCGACCGAGGCGCTGGACGCAGATGATGGGGAGGCAGCTGCGGCGGTGAAGAGCGGCATAGACTATGCCGCGGAGGCTGCACTCTCCCTGTGTCGATTCGACCTCGAAGCACTGCGCTTGGATGAAGCTCTTGCCAAACAGATCGAGGAAGAGCAGGGCTGGTGCGACTCGCCAGATGACCTATCCGCCCCCTCGGGCAGTTGACCCGGCTGACCGTTCCCGGCCAGGTCACTCGGTCCGCCGAGTTTTTAGTTTCGGGCCCTCGGCGGGGTGCTGGGCATCGCCGCTCCGGCTAGAATTTCGGACCAGCTACAGACTCTGTAACGACCGTGCGCCCTCGCGGCGTACATCGCTTGGTCCGCCCGCTCTGTGAGTTCCTCCCGTCCAGTAGCGTCACCGGGGTAGACTGCCACTCCCGCGGAGCAAGTGACGCGCCGCGCGGTCATCGGCGACACGCCGTACAATTGGCTCAGTTCCCGGTGCGATGGCAGCTTGCAGCCGGGCCCAAGGTCACCGGAAAGAATGCGCTCCTGTAGGGGTCGGAACACACGCTGAGCTTGAGGCCCGGGAGCGTATGGCGGTATGGCGTGGTCCCTTCCCTGCGCTAGCGCAGCACCAGGAGCGTAACAAGGAGGAGACCTACCGCCTATAGCTTTTTGTTGCGGTTCGGTTACAAAGGGTCCTCCGGCCCGAATTGGGTTGAGGTCTCAATGCGTGTGTCGCAAATGAGACTATCCTGCTTACGCAGATCCACGAAATGTTCAGAAGAAACGGCGGAAGTTGTCGAGGCCGAGGCGCTGCTGGATTTCGATCGGCCTCAAGCGGTCAGGTAGCGGCTCGTCCAACGGAGTCCCCGATACCAGTGGTGCGCTGGGGTGAGGGGAGCCACATCTACGTCGGTCGAATTTCGATTCCCGTTGTCGCTGGCCCAGTCGCTGGTATATGCACGCGGAACATGGACGTCAATGCTGGTATGGGAGACTACGGTGAATGGGCGTCCCTGGAAGGAGGCCCAGCACCCAGGGTCGGCAGATTATTCGCATTGGCGGAGTAGGGACAGTTAGCCTCTGTCCCCACGTCGACCGCTGCTCAGGTCAGGCAGCTTCTGCCCCAGACCACGCTAGCTACAGTCGGCAGCAAGAAATGTCCCTTGATCGAGGGCCTGGCAGTAGAGGGCGGTGGAGACGGTGGCGGCGTAGCGGCCGTCACGGAGCTCGACCACACCGATGGCGGCGAGCGCGTCGAGCAGCTCCTGTGCCGGCGCCGGCTCACGATCGAGCAGCGCGGCGATGGCCTCGACACACCGCGGCTGCGCCACCAGCGAGCGGAGCATGTCGATCTCAGCTCTCGTCAGGTGCGGCCTGAACTGCCAGAACGCCCGCGTCGCGCAGCCGGCAGCCTCGGTTCGTGCCCGACAGAGCAGGGCATCGATCGCCGAGAAGAGCGGATCCGTGCGGGAGGAGTCCATAGTTACAGGTGAAAATTAGCACCACTCCATCCCGGCGTCAAGGGGCTCCTTCCCGATAAGCTTGCGTAGACTGATAGGCCATGGCCGATGCCGTCACGCTCTTCCGGGTTCTTTCGGACGGGAATCGTATCAAGATCGCGGCCGCCATCATGGACCGGGCACTGTCCGTCGACGAGATCGCGACGGCGGTTCAGCTGCCTCCCAAAACCGTATGGGGGCACATCGGGACGTTTCAAATGGTTGACCTGGTGGAGGAACGGCTGGCCGGCAACGTCCGCACCTTCCGCTTCAACCAGCGGCCGCTCCACGAGGCGCTGAAATCGCTCGCCCCAAAACGGGAAGAGAATCTGGATGACGACCTCGACGCCTTCGACCGCAAGGTGCTGGGCGATTTTCTGGTCGATGGGCGCCTGAAGAGCATCCCGGCGCAACACAAGAAGCGGGACGTCGTGCTGCGATTTCTGGCAGAGCGGTTCGAGCCACAGCGGATGTACGGCGAAAAGGAGGTCAACGCCATCCTGCGTGAGTACCACGACGACGTCGCCAGCCTGCGTCGGTACCTGGTCGACGAGGGGATGGTGACCCGTCAGATCATCCGCGAGGTCGAGAGTGAGGCGTTGATGGCCGGTAATGCGAAGGTCGAGCATCGGATTCTCTACTGGAAGCCGGACGAGAGTCATGAGGTGTGAGTTGTGCGTTATGGATAGCCGGTCCCCGGGTGGACAGATTCCGTGGGCCGGTTCCTTCGTGGATCGGGTGCAACGGGGCATTGATGCGTTCTATGCTGCCTTGAACACACCCGTGGATAGTTCTCCGACCGTGTCCCTTTCCGTCCCTACGCTCGTCGACGTGCTGGACGCGCGGCGGCAGATTGCCCCGTACCTTCATCCCTCGCCGCTCTACGAATACCCGGCGCTGAGCGAGTTGGTTGGAGCCGAGGTGTGGGTGAAACACGAGAACCATCTCCCGACCGGTGCGTTCAAAGTTCGGGGCGGGATCAACCTCATCTCCCGTCTATCCGCGCAGGAGCGGACGGCGGGCGTGATCGCGGCGTCAACCGGGAATCACGGGCAGTCGGTGGCGTATGCCGCCCGGCTCTTTGGCGTGCCTGCTATCGTCTGCGTTCCAGAGAACGCCAACCGGCTGAAGGTTGACTCCATGCGCGCCCTCGGAGCGACGATTATCGCGGTGGGACAGGATTTCGACGAGGCGCGAGAGGAGTGCGAGCGGCTGGCAGCGGAACACGGGTATCGGTACATCCATTCCGGTAACGAACCGTTGCTGATTGCCGGCGTCGGTACGTG
>DATGJB010000094.1:0-3018 GCA_035295425.1 Chloroflexota bacterium
TAGACCCGTCCTTGTCTGCGACGAGTGCTTCGCGGAATTCTTTCGCCCAGCGGCACGCAGTGAAGGCATTACGGAAGAAGATATTTCGCGCGGTCGGCGAGCTGCAGACGAACAGATTCTCAACCAAGATGCCCGCCTTCCCCGGGCGATATTGACTCACGACGGCATGCGTGTCAGCCTTGAACGTTGGCTGACCCGGAATTATCCGATCAGTGACTCGTGGCTCTGGCTGGCCGGATCCTGGCCGCTTCCAGTTGGGAGTGAAGCGCTTGCGCACTGGGCGACAGTTCGCGGGGAGAACGTTGATGAGGGAAGTAAGCCGCGCACCGAGGAGCTGCCCGGTATCTCGGAGGACTTCCCGCCGGACACCTATTTTGGGTTGGCTGTCAAGCGCCGCTGCGAGCATGGCTCGGTCTGGTTGTTCGGGGTCGTCCACACACTGGGTCATGTAGACGGCAACCTCTGGACCTTCGGTGATCCTGCGATTCGCATGACGCAGTGGTCCTACCGGACCACTGCCCTCAGTCCGTTGGTTAGTGGTCTGCGCAACTGGTACGGACGCGTCCGCACTGCCATGGAACCGCCCCCGGTGCCAGGTCTTGCCTCATTCCCGGACAGGAGAGACTTTGAACAACGTGTCCGCAGGGCCGTTCGCAACGTTTGCAACCGTACAGGAAAGGCTGTAGCGTCCCAGATCGAGGTCGCCGACGCGCTGGGACTCTCGCGGCAATCATTCAATCGCCTCGCTGTCCATCATGGGCTCGCATGGCACTCCTTGAAGCGCCCGGCGGAGGATTAGCGCTAAGGCGATTCCGCGACTTTTTGCGACACACTGCATAGCATCACCTCTCCATGCTGGTCATAGACGCACGGCGACCGCCGTGGCCGACTTAGCCAGACATGGAGGTGCTCAGTGAACAACCCGGACTACCTGCGAGCCGGCGACACCGCCTGTGAAGCCGCAGCGGATAAACCAGAGTACGTTACGATCCGCGGCATCCCGGCCAGCCCGGATTACCTGACGATCAAGGAGGTCGTCCGGGACGCCCGGATTTCGCGCTCGACGCTGTACAGCTTCCTCGGCCGGGAGCTGCCCGTGACTCGATTCGGCCGTGCGGTGCGTATTCGCCGGGACGACTGGGAGTGCTTCAAAGCCGCTCACCGCCACGGCTTCGGCACGGGTCCAGAGGGAACGGCCGCATGAGGTACGCGCTGTGGTCGGTGGTCGGACGCCGGCCCACGGACCAACGCAATGAGCACTGAGTCCGCCAACGAACAGGCGCAGAGCATCAGCGCGACTTTGGGCGGCTCCCGTCAGCGAGACGGCTGGCGTGCCCACTGTCCGGCACACGACGACCAGCACCCATCACTCGACATCGCCGTCAGAGCGGACAAGGTGCTCGTACATTGCCGAGCCGGATGCAGCCAAGATGCGGTACTCGACGCGCTCAAATGGGCCGGACTCTGGCACGCCAATGAAGCGAAGCCGGCAAGCTCGCCTCGGCGGGGGGAGGGGAGTCCTTCTCCCGGAAATGACTCGAACAGTCGAACACCCGGCAGCGAACTCCCCCTCGAAGACTATGCCGAGGCCAAGCAGCTCCCTGTCGCTGCCCTGAAGAGCTTTGGCCTGGAGACGATCACGTACCGGGGCAAGAAGGCGGTGCGGATGCCGTACCGAAACGAGTCGGGCGAGATCGCTGCGGTACGATTTCGGCGCTCGCTGTCGAAGGGCAACGGCGACGAGCGGTTCGCGTGGAAACGGGGCGACAAGCCACTCCTCTACGGCCTGGATCGGCTCGCCGCGGCACGCGACGCCGGCTACGTCGTTCTGGTGGAGGGGGAATCAGACTGCCACACCCTCTGGCAGCACGGGGTCCCGGCGCTGGGCGTCCCGGGCGCGACCAACTGGCGGCCCGAGCGCGACGTGCCGGCGCTAGAGGGGATCGGCACTATCTTCCTCGTCGCGGAGCCCGGCGACGCGGGCGCGAAGCTTGCGGAGTCCATAAGCGCATCGCCGGCCGTCGCTGAGCGCCTGCGCCTCATCCACCTGGGTGAATTCAAGGACCCGAGCGGGTTGTATCTGGCAGCGCGGGCGGAGTTTCCACACCGATTCGAGGCGGCGATGCGGGCGGCAACACCCTGGCAGACAGTTGCCGATCAACGCCGCCACGCCGCTGCCGAGGCGGCGTACGCGGAGGCAAGCGGGCTGCTGAACGATCCACGGTTGATGGAGCGCGTGGGTGAGGCCATCACCGCTTCGGGCCACGCGGGCGACGTGAGTCCGGTGATGCTCGTCTACATCAGCGCAACATCGCGGCTGCTGTCGCGGCCGATCAACCTATCGATCGTGGCGCCGTCCGCAGCCGGGAAGAATCATGCGGCTGATGCTGCAGTGGCACTGCTCCCAACCGACGCGGTGCATCGCATGGACGCCAGCTCTGAGCGCGCGCTGATCTACACCGACGAGACGCTCGCGAATCGCATTGTCTATGTGTCCGAGGCTGATTCCATTCCGGACGAAGGGCCGTCCGCGTCTGCCATTCGGTCGATAGCCGAGGCGAACAAGATGGTGTACGACGTGGTGGAACGGGACGAAACCACCGGCCGGCATGTGACGCGGCGAATCGAAAGGCCTGGTCCCATTTCCCTCATCACAACCAGTACCCGGCCCGTTGCGTACCAGATGAACACCCGTGTCCTTGAGGTGTCGATTCGAGACGATGAGGAGCAGACCCGCGCCGTTCTGCGCGTCCAGGCGGCTGTTGCTTCCGGGCAAGCGCCCACGCCGCCGAATCTTGGGCCGTTCCACGCCCTGCAGCGCTACCTACAGGCGACTGGTCCCCACGAGGTCGTCGTCGGGTTCGCGACGGAGCTCGCCGAGCGAATGCCGGTGCGTGCCGTACGCATGCGCCGGGACTTTCCGAAGCTGCTCGCGGCAATTCAGGCATGCGCTCTCCTGCACCTATGCCAGCGGAGCCGCGACGATGCGGGTCGCATTGTAGCCACGCTCGACGACTA
>DATGJB010000095.1:0-12622 GCA_035295425.1 Chloroflexota bacterium
GCGGCGAGCAGCCAGCGCAGTCGCTTGCGGGAGAGCAGCTCTCTGCCCCCGTCCCTGGGCGGGTAGGCGGCGAGGCCAAGCACCGCGTAGAGCAGCACGGCGCCTGGCGCTCCGGTGAGCACGCTCGCCTGACCGGTCAGCACCATGCCCAGCCCCTCACCCCAGTACCACACGCCAAGCGCCCACACGACTGACACCATGAGGGCAGGGCGGACGAACCGACCGCTCAGCAGGCACAGGCCGACCGCCACCTGCGCCAGCAGGATCGTCGCGTTGGTCGGCACGACGAACCGTGACGCCAGATGTACCATCGGCGTCAGCGTGGCGCCGACCACCGCCGGCTGGCCTTGCGTCGCCGGCTGCATGATGCCAGTGACGAGGTTCTGCGTCCACATGGACGGCTGGAGCTGGAGCAAGCCGTCAAACAGCCACACCGCGCCCAGCGCCTGCTGGAGGTGGCGGCGCGAGCACAGCGCATGGGTCATTCTCCGAACCGTTTTCATCTCGCGAATCGGCACGGAAATTTCAGCGCTCAGGGCCAATTACGTCCTCCTTGCCACGTGTCTTCCGCTGCGTCATATCCGCCGAGAGCCGCCCCTCGATCGGGGACTGCGCTGCCGTCCAAGGCAGGTACAACCTGAGAGCCGGGTAGGCACTCTCTGCCGTCGCCCGGACGGGCTCAGCACGCAACCCATGCCGGCACCGTACCATCGGCCCTACCGCGCGTCATGAGGACGAGGTCCCGTGTTGTTCGGGACTTTGGCCCGGTGGCTAACCGCGGGGAGTCAGCTTATCGCTTCAGTACCGCCGTCTGCGTCCAGTGCCGCCCCGCGTCGTGCGTGGCGTAGAAGTACAGCCCCCAGGCAGCGGTGTAGGCCACGCGCGGTGATGACGGCGCGAAGCGGATGGTCGACGCGTTGAAGTCAAAGTACCGAATGCCGGCATTCGCCCTGTGCCAGGTGGCGCCGCCATCGTAGCTGGCGTAGAAGCCGCGGCCGGATACCTCGCCCAGCACCTCGTTCGGATCGGTGGGGGCCACGCCGACGAACTCGATACCCGTCGGCGACCTGTTCAGCGGATGCCAGGAGCGCCCACCGTTCGTCGTCTTCATCAGGAAGAACGGAGTCACGGCGTAGGCCACCGCCCCCGCCGCCGCGACCTGGATGGCCGGCCCGACCGCTCCTGCCAGCTTCCACGTGGCGCCGCCGTCGCGACTCACGATCAGCCCGGTGTCGGTCACCGCGTACACCGAACCGCCCGATCCGACGGCGACCGCCTTGACGCCCTGACCGCCGTACACGCGCCTCCAGTGCGCTCCACCGTCGCTGCTCCGGTAAATGCCGGAGCCGAAGGCGAACACCGCGCGCGAGACCGGATCGATCGAGACGCCCGCGATCTCGCCCGGCTTGAAGCTCGCGCTCACCGGGTGCCAGCTACTGCCGCTATCGGTCGAGGTAACGAACCCGTGTTGCAGCGAGACCGCGAAGAGCATCGATGGACGTGCCGGGTCGAGCACCAGCGAGAGCATCATCTGGTTCGTCAGCGGCACCCACGATCTGCCGCCGTCCGACGACTTGTAGAGATGGTAGTGGGCGCCCATGTAGAGCTCGTTGGGATTGTTGGGCATGATCGCGATCGAGTGAACGTGGTTCAAGACCACGCCGGCGGTAGGAGTCGCGGCCGGAGCCGACGACGATGACCCACAGCCGGCGATACTGCATGCCAGTGCCAGTAGCAGCGGGAAGAAGAGGGAGGTACGCATCGTCTCTCCTGAGTCTAGCCGTGAACGATGATGGTTCCGTGCATCTCCGGATGGAGGGTGCACGAGTAGGTATACGTTCCAGGTCTGGTCGGAACCCAGGTAAATGTGCCGCCCTGGGCGAGGACCCCCGAGGCGAACGCACCGCTGTCCGAGGTGACGTCGTGCAGATCGCTGTCCATATTCGTCCAGGTGATACTCTGCCCTACCCGTACCCGAATCGGATTAGGCTCGTAAAAAGCATCCGGGAACTTCCCGTGACCGTTCGCCACGATCGCTGGGTGTCGCATGGTATAGAGGGAGGGCGCCGCCGGGGAGGAGCCGCAGCCGGCCAGCAGCAACAGCCCGGCTCCCAGCGTGCCCAGCACCGCAACCGGTCGCGCCCCTCGCGCCTGGATTCTCATATGCCCCTCCGTGCTTTCATGAGGCAACCCGGATATTGACCGTCATCTGCAGGTACGACGTGCCGTTGGGCAGGTAGATGAGGAACCTGAGATTCCAGTTGCCGCCCATGCCCAGCTCGGTCGAGCCGGCAAACGTGCCCGGGGTGCGAGTCGGATTGAGAACGCCAATCCCCTGTCCCATCACCATGTCAAGCATGTTTGTCAGCACGCGCACTCCTGCCTGGGTTACCGGCCGGCCATGCGCGTCCCGCAGCGAAATGCTGATGGTGTTCGGGCCCGCCCGTCCGGGCTGGACTCTCACCAGGCCAGTCAGTCCGCCGCCTGACACGCTGTAGCTGGAAGCCGGAGGTGGTCCGAAGCCGATCGGAACCGGATAGTAGAACATCACCGACGTCGCGAGCAGGACGCCCACGCCCAGTACCGGATTGAGCCGCAGCCAGAAGAGCAGGCGTGCCACGCGCGGCACCAGATCGGCGGCGCCCTCCTCGATGTGGCCCTCCGCCGCCCGTCGCAGTGCCGGCCGCAGGACGAAGACGGTCAGGACGCTCGTCAGCATCATCAGGCCGATCAGCCCCATCTTGAGGATCAGGGCCCGCCCGTAGATGCTGTTGAAGTACGCGTACCAGGAGGGAATGTGGACCTTGGCGGCAAATGCCCCCGACACCACATACAGGCCGACACTGAGATAAGCGAGCTGCGAGAAGCGAGAGAGGGCATCGAGGAACTCGCGTAGCGGAAAAACGCTGTGCCGGAAACGGAGAGCCGGGATTAGCGCCACCACGAGGTAGATCTGTCCACCGAACCACAAAGCGTCGGCGACAAAGTGTAGCCAGTCGGCGGCTACCGAAATCGAGAGGAGGTGGCCACCCGCCACCGTCCCGATCGCGGCCGAGGCGGCATGTCCGCTGGCGGCGAAGAGGTAGAGGTAGAGGAGGCCGGCGAGCAGCGCCAGGACCGGCACATCCGGTCCCCTCCGGGCTCCAAGGGCAGGTCGGGTCGCCGGAATCACTCCGAGAAACGTGGATGGTGGGGGCTGGCCGGGCGATGGCGAGGGAAGTGGCTCGACCACCGGCCAACGCAAGAGAGGCAGGAGCGAGCCGAGCGCCAGCAGGGCCAGCGCTTGCCGAGCAGCCCAGAGGCGGCCGTAGTCCACGGCAAAGACGTTCTGCCAGGTGCTGGCGTGCAGCACGCCACTCCAGGAGTTGCCGGCCAGTCCGTACGCTTCGAGCAGGATCAGCGCGCTGCTGGCGACCAGCAGGAGTACGAGCGACGCCGCCGCCAGACGGTATCGCAGAGCATGCTCGCGGCGGCGATGGGCCTCGTCGATCGACGAGGCCATCGGCTGGACGACGAAGTAGGCGAAGGCCAGCGTGCCGACCCAGGTGACTGCCGCCAGCAACTCGAGCCAGTGCGCCACCAGCGCTGCGAGCGTGGGCGCGTCCGGGAACGACTGTTGACCGGAGCCCAGCGACACTCCACTCAAAGACGGCAAGGGGCCGCGGTGTTTGACGCTGAACACGAAGAAGCCGTGCAGGATGTGTCCGTCGTCGGCGCTGACCGAAGTCCACAGCACGAGGTACGATCCCGCCGCCAGCGTCTTGAGGGGGACGCTCAGCGCCTTCGAGTTCCCGGGCACGATCGTGGATGCGCCGGAGGCTTCGTCCTGCCGCGCTCGATTCCAGACCACGATCTTCGACGCCGGGCTGAGGTCCTCGCTAAACCAGATCACAACCTGCGACGGCGCTTCCCGCAGCACGACGCCGCTGCCGGGACTGGAATGCTCGTACAGCGCGTGCGCCTGGGCCGTTCCGGTAGTGAGCAGCCCGAGCAGCACTGCCAGCGCAACGGCGCAGAGGCGCACGCCACGGGCCCGGGTCAGCACGGGGAAGATGCGCATGCGACTGATCGGCGGCAGCGTGGGACCGGCGTCCTCGTCACGGGTCCTCGGCTACTTCGTCACGGTGAAGTACACGATTCCCGCGGCGAAATGCCCATCCTCCGCCGAGTGCGTGTACCAGATGAAGTAGTACCTGTCAGCGGCCAGCTTCGGCAGCTGCAGGACGAGCTCCCTCGGGTTCCGAAAATTCAGTTTCGAGCGTGTCTTTTCGTTGACGAGGCCATGGTCCGCGATCCCTTCGAAGACGTTGATCCAGCTGGTCCGGGGATCGAGGTTCTCGGCGAAGAACGCCTCGAGCACGCGTGGAGTGTGACCAACCTTGAAGGTCTGGCCGTTCTTGATGTTGGCGTGGGTGAGGCTGGCATGAGCCAGTGCGCTGCCCGTCGTGGCCAGCGCGAGCATCGTGACGGCGGCCAGCGCCGCCAGTACGCGGTATTTCACGATCAAGTCCTTGCACTTGCAGTAGGAATGGAACGGGTCAGTCGGTCTCGACACGATGGTCTGCCGCCTGGCAGGCGCCGCGCCGCCGGTGGGCCACATCGCCGCCGGGAGCACACGCATCGAACCGGATGCCGCCGGTTAGACCCAGCCACGGGCATTGGGCCGCCGATCTACCCCAAATCTCAGGGCAGACCCCAGCGTCGGTGGCCCATGGCACCAATCGTCTAGCCGCCGGGACAACAGGTTGTGGCCACGTCCGGCGGAGGCGAGCGAAGCCCGAGCACTCCGGCTACGAATCGCAAATTGGGAATGTAACCGGCGGCGCATGCCGCGGGACACACTGCCACGCGGCGCCTTCTGGCGATCTCCACCAGAAGAGCCGCAAAACGCACCGCGCGAAGCGCTCGATTCAGCAGGCAGGACGCCGTCCACAACAGGAAGGCACTGGCAGTTGCGATCGACAGATGGAGCGGCAACACCGCCAGATGCTGCGCCCCGTAGAGGACGCCGAGGGCGGGCAGACTCTGTCCGAGTGCCGCGGTCTCCAGATTCTCCTGCGCCACATACAGCAGGATCTGGCCGGCTGCCAGCGCCGCGGCGGTAAGGGCCACCTGACGCGCCTGCACTCCCTGCACCGCCGGAGTGCAAAGGCGCAGCTCCGGTGGCAGGCTCGACCACAACCGGCGCCGGCGCCACCAGAGCAGCTGGAGAACGACGGCGCCCAGACCCAAACCGCCCAGGGCCCAGGCGGCCATCAGCACGCCGGCGGTCGCCATGTAGTACCGGTGCGGGGCGGCCGCCATCACCGCGTCGAAGCGCGAGCCGTACTCGATAATGTACGACGCTTGATGGACCAGCCATTCGCCGCCCAGCATGGCAAGCAGAAAGAACAGGAGGTTCAGCCCATTCCGCCAGCGGTTCTGCCGTCCAGCGATCGCCGGCACGAAGACAGGGTCGTGGCTCGTCGGCGCGCCTGGCGCATACTCGGTCGTCACTGGTACTCCCACTACCCCGAGAATACGCCGCGCCGCCAGGGCAGCGCGAAGTGGCCGGTGATAGCATCGTAGTGACACAGTAGCGGCATCGAGCCTCGATGGGTGCTGAGTGTATGGCTTTGCAATCGACATATCAGGACGCACCACGAGCGCGCGACTCGACCCTTCGAGACGGCTTGTGCGGTCGGCACACGATCCGCATTCGCATCCCGCCGCGGGCAGTGACGGCCCTGGCCCTGGCCGCATCCGTATGGTGCGCCATGCCCTCGGTCGCCGGCGCCTGCATTCTCAACAACAAGGGATCGCTTTCCGCCAACGGCACGCTGGTTGAGAACACATACGCTACGCAGGCCAACGGCCAACCGGCCCCCACCACCTTTTCTTTCCCTGTTGTGTACGGGCGGGGAGACACCATCCGCTTCACCGAGAACCTGGCCGACCTCCAGAAGAGCCTCAGCGCCGTCTCGATATCGCGTCCGTTTCTATGGGTATGGGGAGACGGAACCTACAGCCGCAGCCGCAATCCGTCCCACCGCTACAATCGCGTCGGAACGTACCTCATCCGGGTCTTCGCTCTGGGACCGGCCCAGGGCGACAGCTGGACACCCTTCGACCGGGCCACGATTCGGGTCGTGCCTCCGGGCGAAGTGTGGCGCGATAACCTCGGTCACACCGTCCTCGGTGTCTTCGATCTGGCGGTGTCCTGGACGATCTGGATCATTCTCAGCGCCGTCGCTCTCCTGCTGGCATGGGGATTCTGGGAGGAGTGGCGTCACCGCCGGCGACGGCAGCGGCGCAGCGCCCAGGTCGGCCGGCCGGCCTGATGCCGCCCCCGGCCTCCTCAGAGCCCTTCCGCCAGCACGCGGCGCGACTCGGCGAGAATCGTGCGGTCGAAGAGCATCAGCGCCCCGATGTAGACGCCCGCCGCCACCGGTAGACAGGCCAGCAGCGCCACTACGTCCCTGACGTGCGCCCGCGACAGCAGGAGGAGCTCGACGATAGCAACGGCGGCCGCCATAACCACCGCACTGGCAAGGGCGACGCGCACCGCGCGCCACACCGCACGCGGTGAGACACGCAGCACCCGCGCCGCCAGCCACAGCGCCAGCGGGATCTCGACGAGCTGCAACGGGATGTACACGAATGCCAGTCCGATAATGCCGTGCCTGGCGGCGAGAACCATCGAGGGAACCATCACGGCGAGCTTGACGCCGTTGTAGGCCGACACGATCCATGGCTTTCCCACCGCCTTGTACCCCTCGAAGAAGGCGTACAGCAGGGTGCGGTTGCCGGCATAGACCGCGAGCAGGGAAAGAACGACGAACGAGTCGCGATACGGCAACCACTTGCCGCCCAGCAGCGGGAGGATCAGGACCGGCGCCAGGACCGCGAGCGCGCCGGAAGCGGGAAATACGAGCACCGCCAGCTGGCGCAGCGCCCTGAGCAGCGTTTCCTGCAGGGCCGTCGGATCATGCTGGAGACGGCTCAGGGTCGGAAAGATCAGGCTGGTGGCCACGAGCATGGCGCTACCCGCGGCGATGAAGGCAAGCCCCCAGGCGGTGCTGTAGAACCCCATATCCTCCTTCTTGATGAAGTGCCCGCCGATGAAGACGTCGACGTTTTGCGACAGGTACAGCACGGTGAGCCCAAGGCCGATCCAGACGCCGTAGCGCAGCAATCGCCCGGCGAGGTCGGGAACCAGCTGGAGGCGCGGCCTGAAGGGGTAGACCGCCCAGAGAATCACCATTCCGACGACCACGCTTACAACCTCACGCGCTACCAGCGCCGCCACACCAAAGTCCCAGACGACAAAGATCAGGGCGACGCAGCTTGCCACCACTACCTGACCGAACGGTGCGATCGAGCGGGCCTGAAAATTCAGATCGCGCATCAGCAAGAAGCTGTGGGGCGACGCCACCGACGCGAAGAGGTAGCCGATCGAAAGGACGCGGAGGATGCCCTCGATGTCGGAGTGTCCGTAGTACACGGCCAGCGGATGAGCAAGCAGCTGGGCGGCGACGGTCGCCGCCACCGCGAACACCATGTTGAGGGTCCAGGCCGTGTTGGCCAGCGCCCGATCGACCGTCGGCTCGTACACCAGTGCTGGACCTGTGCCGAAATTCCGGAAGCCGTCCAGCAAGCGGTACGGAACTTCGGCGAGCGCGAACGTGCCAATGGGCCCCGGCCCCAGGTAGCGCTGGAGCAGGATGGTGAAGGCGGCGCCGACCAGCCGGGGCACGGCAAGCGCGACCACGACCCAGGCCCCACCCTCGCGTCTCGGCAGCCGCCCGGCAAGGCGTTGCAGAGGGCCGCGCGGTGCCGGCACGGAATCCTCACTCCTCTCGGAGGTAGAGATCAGTGGTGCGAGCTCCAACCTGCCCCTCCCATCCGACGCATGCTGCTCCCTGGTTCGGTCATGGCTCGCTACGACAGCCTACGCAGGGTAGGCCCGGTCATGCCATCGGGTGACTCGGCTGAGCGAGAGGTGCCGCTCTCCGAAAGACCCACTGGTGACCCACAGACTCGTCATCGAGGGGTGTCGCGTAGCACCGCCCGGGCCGCATGGTAGCCGCACATTCCATGGACGCCGGCGCCCGGCGGCGTCGAGGACGAGCAGATGTACAGTCCTTTCGCCGGCGTGCGGTAGGGGACCACACTGGGCACCGGCCGGGCCAGCCACTGGCGCAGGTCCTGCGTTCCACCGCTGATATCACCACCCACCAGGTTCGCATCCATGCGCTCTAGATCGGTGGGAGTCGTTACGGTTCTGGCCAGGACGCGGTCGCGGAAACCCGGCGCGAAGCGCTCGATTTGAGCCTCCACCCGTTTGGTCATATCGAGGGTCGACCCGTTCGGTACGTGGCAGTATGCCCACGCCGTGTGACTCCCCGCGGGAGCTCGGCTCGGGTCGAAGAGCGACGGCTGAGCCACGAGGACGAACGGCCGGTCCGGATGGCGGCCATGGGCGACATGATCTTCCGCTTCGACAATTTCCCGCAGCGCTCCGCCCAGATGCACGGTCGCCGCCTGGCTCACCCCCGGAGCTGTCCAGGGAATCGGTCCGGCCAAGGCGTAGTCCACTTTGAACACACCGGGACCATACCGCCAGCCGCTGAGGCGATGCCGGTAGCCGGGTGGCAGGCAGTAGCCGGCGACATCCAGAATCTGTCGCGGTGTCAGATCGAGCACCGTCACCGCCGTGGGAGGAAGCTCGCGCAGCGAGCAGACTCGAGCCGAGGTCTCAATCTCACCGCCCAGATCCAGGAAGTACCCGCGAAGCGCATCCGCCAACCGTTGCGCTCCGCCGCGCGGGAAAGGCCAGCCGGTCACATGCGCGAGCGTCGCGAAGAGCAGCGCGTAGCCGGCAGTCAGCGGCCGGTCGAGCGGAAGGATTGAATGCGCCGCGAGTCCAGCCATGAGGGCCGGCGTCTGGACACCACGGAAGATCGCCCGAGACAGCATCGTAATCGGCAAAACACCGGGGATAGACAGTCGGGCAGCCGAGATCGGATGCCGCGGGAGGCGTGGCGGTCCAAGCAGCATCGGCGCCAGCTTCTTCCAGTCGGCGACGAGTGGCCCCACGATTGCCTCATAGCGGTTGCCGTCTGCGCCCAGACCACGTGCGGTCGCGCTGAGTGAAGGCTCGAGCAGCGCTGCCGTGCCGTCGTCGAGAGGATGCGCGGCCGCCACCGGTGGTTGAATCCACTCGACACCGTACCGCGCGAGCGGAAGGCGGGAAAGGAACGGGGAGGCTGCAGCCAGTGGCATGATGGCCGCCCCCATGTCGTGGATGAATCCGGGAAGGGTGAGCGGAGCAGAGCGGAGGGCGCCGCCGGCAGTATCGTTCGCCTCGACGAGAAGGGTGGAACGACCGGCGCCGGCCAGGACAATCGCGGCGGCCAGCCCGTTTGGTCCGGCGCCAACCACCACGGCGTCATACGTCACGCGCGTCACCGAATCGGGCTCCCCGTCTTCCGGTCGAGTCGTGACGGTGCGGACCGGGAAGGGTGCGGATCAACCGCGCCGGACCTGCTGCCCGAAATCTTCTTCCGCCTGCCGGTAGGTCTCGGCCCGGTGCCGTTTCCACTCCTGCAATTTCCCCACGACGAGAGTCTGTTCACGCAGGAAGTGATCGCGCAGCCCGGCAGCGGTCTCGTCGCCAGGAAGCGTCTGCAGATTGAGCAACACCGCATGCAGGCGGTGCATCTCTCCCAGAATCATGTGGTAAACCGCCTGGTCCTTTTTATCGATGGGAACAGTCACGTTCAGATCCTCTCTGACCAACCATACGCCGGCACCGATCCTTCGGTTGTCGTTTCCGCTCGCGAGAGTTCACCATGCCGGCCAAGGAATGGCGCGTCCTTCGGGAATGAGTCGAGCGGCGAACAGTACGCAATCTCGTTGCAATAGCGCGATGATCCGGTCGCCGTATCGACCGCCGGTTTCGATGCGCTGTCGCTCATGGGCTACGCCTCTGCCGAGGCGGTGGCAGGCTCGCCTGCAGAGCGCCTGGCGGCGCGCGTAGAAGTCGCCGTGGCCGTCTTCCCCGGGATGAGCCAGGCGGCGAACATGGCACTCGCCACGGCCAGGCAAGCTGCGATGGCCATCGCGGCACGGAACCCGTCGACAAAGGCCTCCTCGGTGGCGCGGTGCAGGCGAGCTCGTTCGCTCGCCGGCAACGTGCCAGGGGGCTCAGCTCCCGCCAACCTCGCACGCTGCGCGATCACCGCGGATCGCACGCCGGCCGTGACACGGAGCTGATCGAGCTTCGAATTGAGCGAGGAATCGAAGATCTGCACCACGGCGAGTCCCAGCACGGCGATGGCGACTAGAGCAGCGGCTCGGGACACGGCGTTGTTGACGCCGGAGGCGATCCCCGAGCGGTGACCCGGAACGGCGTTCATGACCGTCGTGGTGAGCGGGGAGATGACGGCGCACATACCCAGGCTCATGACGACCACGGCGGGGAAGAAGGTCGTCCAGTAACTCCCGCCGATGCCGGGCAGCGTGAACAGGACGAAGCCGCCGGCAGTGACGATTGGTCCCACGATCAGCGGAGGCCTGGCGCCGTATCGTGTAACCAGGCCACCGGCCCAGCGCGACAGCAAAAACACGATCGCGACGAATGGGAGCAGCGCCGCCCCTGCAGCCGTTGGCGAGTAGCCCTGCACCTGCTGGAGATCGAACGGGAAGAAGTACAGGCCACCGCCCAGTGCGCCATAGAGCAGGAGCGTCAGGAGGTTCGCGCCGGTGAAGGTGCGGGAGTGGAACACGTCGAGCGGCATCATCGGCGCCGGCGCGAGCCTCTCAACCGCGACGAACAACGCCAGCAGGATCACACCGCCGGCGAGGCTGCTCGAAACCATGCGGTCGCTGAAGCCACGCGGCCCTGCCTCGATCAGCCCGAAGGTGACGCCGCCCAATCCGGCCGTTACGAGCAATGCGCCCAGCCAGTCGAGCGGTCCCGAAGCCTCCTCGTCGCGGCTCTCCGGAACGTGGGCATACAGCAGCCACACCGTCACCGCGGCCAGCGGCACGTTGATGAGAAAGACCCAACGCCAGGATGCATTCTGCACCAGCCAGCCGCCGAGCACGGGGCCGATGGCGATGGTGAGAGCGGAGAAGCCGGACCAGGTGCCGATCGCCTTGCCCCGGCTGCTCTCATCGAAGGCAGCGCTAATGATGGCCAGGCTGCCGGGTACCAACAGCGCGCCTCCAATGCCCTGAATGGCACGGGCCGCGACCAGGACGGCGACATTGGGTGAGAGCCCGCAGGCGATCGAGGCCGCGGTGAACAACGCGATGCCCGCGGCAAAAACCTTGCGGCGTCCAAGGCGGTCTCCGAGCGATCCGCCAACCAGGATGAGGGCCGATAGAAAGAGCGAGTAGGCTTCAATGACCCAGAGGAGATCGGCCGCGGTCGCCCGCAGGTCGCCCTGCATTCTCGGCAGGGCAACGTTCACAACCGTGCCGTCGATCGAGGCCATGCTGGAGCCTAGAATCGTCGCCGCCAGCACCCATGTACCGGCGCGGGGGGCGAACCGCGCGGAGCACGCCGTGGTTCGCAGAACGCACTCGTCCGCGGCACGCGGGATGACGGACGCGGCTCCGGTCACGAGAAAGCGGCTCCCTCCACCAGGCTCCGCCGATGCAGCCTCGCGGCTGAGCGGGACCCGGCTTCCGAGCCTAATCTATTCGCCGTGGATTGCGACAGCCTCGCCTGCCGTCACATCGGCGGCACCCGGTGACCCGCCTACAATGGTGCAGTTCAAGGAGCCTTTCATCATGACCCAGCAATCCATCCCGGCCGGCGCGCACATCGGCCACGTTCATCTCAAAGTGTCCGACATCGACCGGTCGATTCGCTTCTATCACGATCTTCTGGGATTCGACGTCATAACTCGCCTCGGCGATCAGGCAGCGTTTCTTTCGGCCGGAGGCTACCATCACCACCTGGGCATGAACACCTGGGAAAGCCGCGGAGGCTCGCCGCCACCGCCGGACACCACCGGTCTCTATCACTTCGCCGTGAACTATCCGAGCCGCCGCGATCTCGCCATCGCGGCTCGGCGCCTGCTGGACGGTGGCTGGTCGCTCGATGGGATGTCGGACCACATCACGCATGAGGCGCTCTATCTCCACGATCCGGACTTCAATGGGATCGAGCTGGCCTGGGATCGCGATGTGAGCGTCTGGCGCGCCCCCGATGGCACGATTACCGCCGGCAACCGGCCGCTCGACCTCGACGGGCTGCTGGCCGAGGTAGGTGACGACGGTTGGGAGTCCGGCTCGATTCCGGCCGGGGCCCGGATCGGACACATCCACCTCAAAGTCGCCGACCTTGATCGGGCCCTCCACTTCTACCAGGACCTAATGGGCTTCGACCTGCAGGGTCGCATGGGTGGTCAAGCAGCGTTTCTCTCGGCGGGCGGCTACCACCACCATCTCGGCCTGAACACCTGGGAAAGCAAAGGTGGTTCCCCGCCGCCACGCGGCACGACCGGGCTCTATCACTTTGCGGTCAATTACCCAACGCGGCTCGATCTCGGTGCTGCCGTCAAGCGGCTGTTCGACGACGGCTGGGGAGTGGATGGCCTCAACGATCACGGCACCCACATGGCGATCT
>DATGJB010000096.1:0-3195 GCA_035295425.1 Chloroflexota bacterium
GAGCGCTTACCGGTCAGAATCGCTGAGCGACAACAGACCTGCTCTTGAGGGGGCGCGGCTCGCGAGCTATCAGTGCACTCGACAGACGAGATCTCCTGCGAGCGTACGTGCGGGCCCCGCGCCGTCTGATCGTGGTCCCGGGAGGCGGTCCATAAGGTCCCGGTCTTTCCCTCATGCCCGATGAGCGTCATCGCTGCGATTGGTGAGCCGCTCTCGTACCGGTCCGACGCCGCAGCCGGCTCGAGTCAGCGAACGCCTCGCGGTGACCGGCGGAAGCCTTCGAGCTGCCGCCCGAGCGGTGTCGTACCATCACGCATCTGGATCCATGAGGATCATGATTGCCACTCAGAGCACGTGAGCGGAGTGCCGGATTGAACGACGCATGGCCGCGCCCCTCGATCCTCCCGGGCTGATCCTGGTCACCGGCTCCGGGTCGGGCGCAGGCAAGTCCAGCATGTCCGACGCGATCTTCCGCCAGCTCCGGCTCACATCCCGTCAGAGCCTGGCGGGTCTCCCGCAGTTTTGGTGAGGAATGACCCGGGATCGACTCGTTATGCTGAGTAGACGCCATTGGGTTGGGAGAGGATTCATGTCAGAGGCCGTGGTTCAGGTTTCCAATGAGAATCAGCAAGCTGTCAAGTCGACGATTGAGCGCTATGCCGCTTTGCGCAAATCGGGAGACATCGAAGGCCTGGTCAACCTGTTTACCGCGGAGGGGTCGGTGATGCCACCGGGAGCGCCCACCAGCACGGGCCCGGAAGCACTCCGCGCCGCCTACGAACCGTTTCGTACGGCTTTGGGCCTGGAATGCACGTACCAGTTCGACGAGATTCTGTGTAGTGGAGATCTGGCCTCGGCGCGCACCCGCAGTACGGGGACGGTGCTGAACCGCGACACCGGCGAGCAATCACCGGCGTCCTGGCGTGAGCTCTTCGTGCTGCGGCGAGTCGCTGGCCAGTGGCGGATCGCTCAGTACATGTTCCAAGGCATGGGGAGCTAATCCTCTTCTTAGAGTCCGACCCGGTCGGTGGCCAGCCGGATGTAACGCCGGAGCGTTGCCATGGACCGCAGGATGCCGAAACTCCTGTATCCAAATTCGCCACGTGTCATGGCTCATCCGCGATTTTGGTGAAGCGGGGGAGCAGGAGCCAGAGGCGCTCTTCCGGGACTTCCGATTTGGCGTCTATCCACCATACCCGATCAGCCGTCAGCTCGTCCTCACCAAAAGAGCGGAAGACCCAGCCTGGCATACACATAGCTGCCATCTCGGTGGCCGAAGATCAGGAATCCCTGAGTGCGCGAGCCGTTACAGCCTGCTATGTTGGATGCACACGCGTCCTCGTGCTGCTACAGCCAGGAGCCACCAGGGCATCCCAATAGTCAATCCGCAGCAAAGCCTCCTGGCCGGTGTCCGCGGTCATGACCTTTCTCTTCGCCGACGTGCGTGACCATACCCGCTTCACGGCGGAATACGGCGATGAGCCGGTTGAGCTCCGCCGGATCTTCTTGCAACGAACGAGGTCTGGTTCTGGTAGCTGAGGTACCTCCCATGCTCGATCGTCCCTCGCTCGCGGCAGCCGAAACCGCCATCAGGTTCGAAACGATCCAATCACTGTCTCACCGCGAGTCCCTCGAGCCGATCCTGGGCCCCATCAGCGCGATCGATAGCGAGTCGCTCGGCACGGTAGGCTTCTCCGGCTCAAGCCACAGGCGCCTTCGAGTCGAGCTTCGATCCGGCGGCCGGCGCAGCCTCATCCTCAAGCACGTCTATCTGGACCGCGACTGGTCCGCTCGCCGGACGGGAGACACGCTGGGACGCGAGGCGGCGCTTCTGGGAGAGCCGCGGCTGCGTGGTATCTGGGAGGCCTTCCGCCGTCCGTACCTCGCGTACGCCATGCAGGACGGCGAGATCGGACTGCTCATGGGTGACCTCAGCCCAAATCTCCTGCCGGACGTTGACACGCCGATCACCCCTGATGAAGAGAACAGGCTGCTCGCCGCGCTGGCCGCGATGCATGCTCGCTACTGGGACGCACGCGTGCCGGCTCTGCCCTGGCTCGCCTCGCCGGCGCAGCTTCTGAGGATTTTGGGTCCCCAGGCCGGAGCGGAGGAGATGTCCGGCGAGAACCCGCACCCCATGTTCGACCTGGTGGTGCGCGGCTGGACGCTGGCCCTCGACTCCCTGCCGGCCTCCCTCGTGGAGCTAGTGAAGCGCCCTCCCGAGCTACTGGCACGCGAGTGCGAGGGGCTCCCGAATACCATCATCCACGGTGATGCGAAGGTGGCAAACTTCGCGCTGTTTGCAGACGAAACGGTCGCCGCCTTCGACTGGGCGCTGATCGGCGCTGCGCCCTGCACCTTCGACCTGGGCTGGTATCTGGCCGTGAACTCGGGACGGCTTGCCCGTCCCAAGGAGGAGGTGGTGGAGCGCTATCACACCCTCCTCCTGGAGGGGCTCGGCGAGGCCCTGCGGGACGAGCTCTGGGAGCGGCTCATGCGCGTGGGAATCCTGCACGGAGCGCTGATGCTGCTCTGGATGAAGGCGCTCGCCGCGGAGAGCGGGGAACAGCGGGAGATTGCGGAGTGGGACTGGTGGGCAGACCAGCTGGAGAGAGTGGTGTCCAGCCGGTAGACCCGGCGCAGTGTCGCTATCAGGTGTCCCGGCACCACTACCTCTCGTCCGGGGCATCGCGGGCCTGGTCCCAAGCGCCGGCGCACGGAGCCGACCGATGATTGGCGGCAGCTCCAGCCCCTGCATGACTGGCCCGGGCAGATCGCCCATGAGTTGATTCGGCCTGTGGGTCGACCTCCATTGGCCCTCGAGCTACCGGCTGCTACCGGAGAGCCGAACTTACTTCAGCCTGGAAGCGATGACCTTCGAGCTTGCATTCGACGTGAGCCCGAACGAACTTGCACGTGGCCCGTCCATCTGCTTCGGCTGGAGGGACGACGCTCCACACAGGTATAGAAGGGAAGGTGACCTGGAGCGACCGAGGGAGCGCCGTGCCGACGGGCAGGACGGTCAGCCATAACCGAGGAAGGGGAGATCAGAGTATGTTCGTGATCAACAGGAGCGCATTGCCGGGCAATACCTACGAGGGACTCAAGCACGGACCGTCCACGGTCTCGATCATCCTCTCGGAGAGCGATCCCGGCGGCGGCCCTCGCCTGCATCGCCATCCCTACGACGAGACA
>DATGJB010000097.1:0-5619 GCA_035295425.1 Chloroflexota bacterium
ATGCTTCCCCTGGCAGGCAGTGGGGAGCTTCACCTTGACTGTCTCACCGTACCTGCTGTTGTCCTGGGTGACCTTCTCGTCGAACGTCACACCGAAGAAGCTCGCCGACGCCGATGCGGTCTCCCGAACCAGCGTGGAATCGGCCTGAGCGATATACAGGTCATCCGTGATGGGCAGGGTCGAACCACTGAGCTTGACGGTCACGACCGCCCTCACATGCCAGACGGGAATGGCGCGCACTACCTCAGCTCCCAGATTATCGAGCGACTGGATGGACGCTCCTCCCAGCAGCCCGCCTACCGTCTGGGTGACTTTGGCCAGGGTCGTACAGGTCCATGCCTTCTTTCCAAACTTGCTGGCGGCCTTCTTCTTGACCACGACGATTTCTTCATGCTGGGTTGTGGTCTTTGCCGGGTGGAGGGTCAGCCGCGTGGTCCGAATGGTCCCGACGATGTGCTGCAGGAGCGGACGGAGGGACACGTCGCCCTGGACGGTTTCGAGCTCCTTCGTCGTCTGCGGGATCACGATACTGGTGCGGCTGCTCTGGTGGAACGAGTTCTTCGCGGTGATCGCGAGGCTCATTTGCGTGAGCAGGTCGCGTGCCGAAGGGATCGATGCGGTGGCCGTGGGGGTGGGTGTGGTGGTCGGCGTCGGTGTTTCAGCCACCGGCGTCGGCGTCGCGGTGCCAACCGTCTGGCTCTGCGCCTGGCCGTGGCCGAGCCATGCCAGGAGGATGACGGCAAGGATGGGCAGCAGCACCACCCAGCGGCGGCCGAGGGTCATCTGTCTCGACTCCTCTCATACCGATACATCATTGTGGCACGGCCGGCGCGAGCTGTCAGCCGTTGCGGAGGGGCGAGCCTCCGTGCCATAGCATCGCACGGCGCGAGGCGAGAGACCAGTGACCGACGACGAGAGACTCACACCTCACAGATGCGGCGCCAGACTGAATACCGCCATCGAGTAGGCGGGAAGAGTGTAGGTGAACGTGAAATTCTGAACGGTCAGCGACGAGGCGGCCGGGGTTGGCTGGGCCGAGCCGAAGCTCGTCACCGTGCCCGACACGGGGAGAAAGCCGCTGAAGGTGGGGGAGAAGGTGTAGGCGTTGGCGCCGTCGGTATTGATCACGACCAGCGTCAGTCCGCCCCCGCCGATGGTGGCGAAGACCTGTAACGCGGAGCTCGACGAAGTGACCTGCACGAACTGCGAGCCCGGTACCAGCGCCGGTGCATCGACCTGGAGCCCGTAATACGAGGGGAACGGCGTGTTCGCGGATGGCTCATAGTACGTCTGGTGCGTCTTCTTGTCGGTCACGTGGCTGCCGTTGGCGAGCATGCCGTAGTCCCCGTAAGGCAGCGTTCCATAGAGGCTACCGTTCTCCTGTGTATTGTTGAGTTCGGCGCCGTTATGGAGATCGAACCAGGTGACATTGGATGCGCCGTTCTGGAGCCAGGCAAGCTCTTCGCCGGCGGTGAACAGGCCGTTGATGAGGTTGGTCGTCTGCTTCCCCGGGGAGTAGGGGACGGAATTGGTCTCCGTCACCATGATGCCGAGCTGGTGTGACCCACAGTAGGTCGAGAACAGAGAGTGGAGGGCGGCGACCTCACCCGCGATGGTTCCCGGCTTCGCCAGCAGGCGCGCGTCGCTTTCGTTGCCGGGTGTCTCCGGATACCAGTGGACGATCGCAAAGTCGGCATACTGACAGGCGCCGGCCAGAACGGTCGGGTTCCACGCCTGGACCTTTGTCTTGCCTACCCTGGTGACGCCGTCCGGCCAGAAGCCGGGCGTGGTCAGCACGATGCCAATCTGCGCGGAAGGGTCGGCGGCCTTCATTTGCTGCGAGAACTGCTTGACGTTCTGGGCGTACGTAGCGGGGGAGAGATTGGGATCGCCGACTCGCGCCTTGCCCCTGGCCAGGCTGTGGAGATCCACCTCCCAGTCGGAGCCGTAGTAGCCGTTGCCGTACACCTCGTTGCCGATCTCCCAGTACCTGACACCGTAGTGCTGCTGGGTATTGGCGTAGCCTACCCAGGCCGCTGCCTCGCCCGGATCGCCGCCGGCGGTTCCGGCCGCGTTGGAGCCGTAATTGACGGTCACCATCGCCCCGGCTCCTGCCGCCATGACATCACTTTTCATGAAGTTGTCGAAGCTGTTCCCGGGTGCGATGTAACCGTCGAACCCCTTGGTGATCGACCCTCCGTTCTCCCAGTGGTACATGTCGGCGTACGAACCGCCGGGGAACCGCATCAGATTTGTCCCCGCAGCCTTGAGCAGCCCCGGCACCGCGGCGTCGCGCAGGTGGGTATCCCACACGGGAGAGTTGACGCCGACGGCCGAAGGCGCAACCGTCGACAGGAGCTGCGTGGCATTGACGCTGATCTGGGTGGCGGCGTGCGCCTGACCTGCGCCGCCGGCCAGCGCGCCGAGACCGAGTAGGGCTGCGACGGCCAGGCGCGGGGCGAGATTCAGCCGGACGGAGCGCCCGGCAGGGTTTCGGGTGTCATACCGCAGAGTTGTTGCCATGGTGGATCCCCCTTCAGGGGCAGGCATGGCCGGAATCCCGGCGGCACGGCATGTCTGACCCTGGATTGTGTGGTGGTTACCGCTCCCGGCGGCTCGGGTGCCGGGGAGCAATCCCATGGCCTCTACCTTAGCGCGCCGGGGAGGCGTTTTCGAGGCACAAAGGACCATAGTCCCGACCCCGCTCTGGACCGGGCCCGGCCGGCAGCCGGGGCCGAGCCGGCGCTACTCGGGCGCTTCCGGCGTCCGCCCGTAGCGTCGCAGCAGATCGGTGTGGGACATCCAGATCTCTTCCGGATAGGACCCGTAGAGACGTCCCTCGCCCAGCCGCTCGAGGCCACGGTGGCTGTAGACGGCCATGAGGCCGGTCATGAAGAAGCGGTCCAGGACGGTATGGAGTCCGGCGGGGCGGTCTCGCCGCATGAAGCCCAGCCAGGCGCCGCCGCGCGCCAGCAGGGTGACTCCGTAGAGCGCCTTTGCCCCGGCCGGCCAATACGGACCGGCCGCCCAGGCGGCCATGACCCCCAGCTCGCCACGCAGTACCCGCAGGATCGTCCAGCGGTCCTGCTCGAGCACCCGGGCGACGGCTCGATTGTCCAGGTGGAGCTCGACGATGGGATCACCGCGCCGCACCTCGGTGCCGTCGGGGAGCAGAACCGGCGAGCCCCGGTAACGCCGCACGCGATAGCTGAAGAGACTCTGATCGATGCCGGGCACCGGCCGCAGGCGCCAGACGCGGCGAGTAATGGCCTCCCATACCGGCCAGAAGAGGAGGAATCCGCGAGCGTGCCCGTCACCCGATCCGGCGGCGAGCCGCCAGAGCAGCGGCACCGGTCCACGCTTCTTGCCATCGCGGTGGAGCCTCCCGGCGTTGTCCGCCGGGGCTTCCTGGATATAGGTGACGAGGACGGCACCGACGACCATGCAGACCACGGCGAGAGCGAACACCAGCCGGTATCCGAGGTCTTCGCGTCCGTAGTGGGCAGCGATGCCGATGACGGCGCTGCCGGCTACCGGCGCGATGATCGTGGGGAGTGTCGAGACCGAGTTCCACAGTCCCATATCTTTGCCGGCGTCCCGCTGGGAGGGCAGAACGTCGACCGCCAGTGCCCAGTCGACGCTGGTGTAGGCGCCGTAGCCGAGCCCGAACAGCACCCCCAGAGGCATGAGGAGAGTGAGGTCGGAGGAGAGGACGAACGCTAGAGAGGCCAGCGCCATGCAGGCGGTAGCGAAGAAGACGATGGGAACGCGCCGGCTGCGGTCGGAGAAGATGCCCAGGCCCAGCGCGCTGAAGACCGCGCCGAACAGCGCCAGGATGGCCACGATCGCGGTCGTCTGGATGAAGTGCGTGACGTGAGCGGCGCGTGCGAAGTAGTACTCGATAAAGGTCATGAAGAGGGTCAGGCCGAGCAGCACCGTCGCGCGCGAAAAGAAGAGCCAGCGGAAGTTGGCGTGCCGCCAGGGCTCGATCCACTGATCGAGCCGTTTCCAATCGATGCGGCCGGGGCGCTCTGCCGCGGTCAGAGGCGCCTCGCGCACGCCGACGATCGTGACCAGCGCTCCCACCAGCATGATGATCGCGGTGAAGGCGTAGTAGATCTGGACGCCGTGACGAATGTCCGGGAAGGACGCAGAGGTATCGGCGACCGAGCCAAGCACCGCGGTGGCGATGGCAAGGCTGGCGATCGTGCCGACGATGCTCATCAGACCCATGTAGCCCGACGCGGCGCCGCGCTGGTCGGAGGGCACGCGATCGGGAAGCAGCCCCTCATAGGCGGCGGTACTGACGCTCGTGCCGATCTGGACCAGGGCGAACCCGAGGAGGAAGAGCACGAGCTGGTCGGTGTAGGCGACGACAGCCAGGCCGGCGATGAGCACGACCGTGCCGGCGGCGATGTAGGGGCGTCGCCTGCCGGCAGCGCCCAGCGTGCGATCGGAGATGGCCCCCACCACCGGCTGGATCACGGTTGCCGTCGCCGCGCCAACCGTGGCCATGACGCCGAGCAGCCAGGCCTGACGGGCGCTGCCGGCCTCGCCGGCCCAGGTGAAAAGCAGCACCTGGGCGGGGATGACGACGGCGAGCATCGCCCCCGACTGGAAGTTCAACGACAGCCAGAGGAAGCTGAGGGTGAGCTGCTGCCGGATTGTCAGCCGGTCTGCCGGCGCTCCTTCGCGCCACTCGCCGGCAGCAAGCTGCGTGCCGTCGGCCGCGGCGGAAACCGGCTCGCCGAAACCGTCCACATCCGACTCCAGGAAGCTGACTTCCTCATAACTGTATACGGAGCGACGAGCGGGCGGCTATCGGGGCTCGTGAGCGCGGGGGCAAGGGCATGGTGCGCCGCGATCGAGCGGTGTGGCGACCAGGCTCTCAGCGCCCATGGCTCGCAACGAAAAGGACCCGGCATCGCGTGTCTTGGCTGGAGACTCCGGCGCGATCCTGTCGTCCACGATCGCGCCGCCCGCGATGCCGGGCGCACGAGTATGCCATGTCGAGCCACTCGGGCACCAGCGCGGCGAGCGAGATTTGTAACCGAATCGCAACCAGCGGCGGTAGACGGTTGCCGTTGTCCGCTATACAGTGACAGGCGACGGTTGGGACGGACTCCACACCGGGCACGGCCGTCAGCCGGAGGGTAATCGGGAAAGGGGAGGTTCCTCCGGCCCTCTCCGCCGGACTAGCGAACCGGGTGTCGCAGAATCGTCCGCAGCCGTTCGGGCGGAGTCCGATTCGGGTCCGAGAGGTAGATCTCGTGGTGGACACCGACGAACTCGAGGTGGTTCTCGTGTGCCACCGCCGTCATCCGGTCGATGGTCTCGTTCTCGCGGTTGTACGGCCCGATGTGGAGCGCCTGCACGCAGAGACCCTCGTCGAGGTCTTCGAGCTGAACTTCCGCCGCATCGGAGCCCTTGCCGCGCTCCTCGAGCGCCCGTACCGCATCGCTCAGGTCCCGATGGCTGACGAATCCCGGTACCCGTAACAACAGCTTCCAGCGCCACTCGCCCGGATCGGCGCTGCCCAGCGCCCACCACAGGCCTTCGAGCTTCGGCACCACGAAATCGTGTCCTCTCGCCTTACCCTCCAGCTTGATCGTGTAGGCA
>DATGJB010000098.1:0-11672 GCA_035295425.1 Chloroflexota bacterium
GTACAAGCCAAATCTTCTGGTGGCGGCGGCGGGATTCGAACCTGCGACCAAGGGCTTATGAGTCCCCTGCTCTACCACTGAGCTACGCCGCCACGGGTGACCGGCACTCCGGACATTCGAGTCTAGAGGATGGTTCGGGGACCCGGCAACGCCAAAAGAAAAGACCTGCCGAGGCAGGTCTGGTTGGTAGCGGGGGTAGGATTCGAACCTACGACCTCCGGGTTATGAGCCCGACGAGCTGCCACTGCTCTACCCCGCGTCGCACCATGAGTATACACATCGCCCGCGCGGCGGAACAATACCTCAGACGATCTTCCAGGCGCCCAGGAAACGCTCTGCCGTCGCGGCGTCGCCCTCCGCCGTCAGCGACGTGGTGCGCAGCGCATCCCCGGCGGCGATGCGGCCCGCCAGCACCAGAACGAACATTCCGCTCTCTCCCCGGAGCATGACGTCGTTCCTCAGGTCGCGCTCCCCGGTTCCCCGCTCCGTGCCCGTCGCCGTCACACTCCACCACATGCTGGCATCGGGATCGGTGAGCTGCGCCTGAACGGAGCCGGCCAGGTCCGCGGGACGGTGGAACATCCACGAGGTCGCGCCCCAGTAGAACCAGGGAAGGATCGACCGCGCCCCGGCGCTGAGGTGCGCGGCTCGATCGAGCGGCGAGGCCATGTCCCAGCCGTGGACCGCCATCTCGTTGACGGTTGCCGCCAGGAAGAAGGAGAGGGGCCACGGCGTGCCGAGGTAATGCACCGGTCGCGTGTAGTCGCTCGGGCCGATCTGGGCGAGCTTCTCGCCGAAGCGGCGGGCGCTTGCCTCGAACTGGCCGCGGACCACCTCCGGCGCCAGCGCCTTTCCCACGACGCGCGGTATAGCGCTGTTCAAGGTGTTGAACACCGGCGCGCCGGCCGGCATGGCCTTCGCGGTGAGCCGGCTCACGGCCTTCCAGGCGCTGCCCGCCCCCTTGCCCGAAACCACTGCGCCCACCAATCGGGTGTACAGACTGAGGGTCAGGTTGAGGTGCGCCACCACATCGCCGATGGTCCAGGCGGCCACCGCGCTGGGCTTGCTCCAGTCCTCCAGAGCTAGCTGCTGAACGAATACGGTCAGTCGTGCCAGCTCGTCCACCGCGGCCTGCACGATACCGCCCGGGGCCATCGGAAGCCGGACCGACTCCTCGACCGTCTCTTGTTCGCTGGTCATGATTTTGCTCTCCTGTCGCGGGGTTGCGATCCGCTACTATGTCGCGTGCGTTGCCCACCCCGTACCTTACTCTGACCCGGTGAGGCCCTTGATGTCCATAGCCCAGAAGACTCCATACCTGCTTCACCGACTCGGGACGGTGATGATGCCGGATCCCATGCTTCCGGACGAAGCCTGGGGCGTCCTGAACCCCGCCTCGGCGCGCCTGGGAGAGGAGCTCTATCTCTTTCCGCGCGTCGTGGCCACCGGCAACTACTCGCGTATCGGCATCGCGCGCGTGCTGTTTGATGTCGAGGGCAACCCCGCCGCGGTCGAGCGGCTCGGCTACGCGCTCGAGCCCGAGATGGACTACGAGCTGGGCGACGGGTGCGATGGCGGTGTCGAGGATCCCCGTGTCTCCTACATCGCACCGCTCGACATCTGGGCGATGGCCTACGTCGCGCTCACCGGGGAGGGACCGCGAATCGCCGTCGCCGTGTCGCACGATCTCCATCACTGGAAGCGACTCGGCCTCCTGCAGTACCAGCCGACCTGCGCGATCGACTTCGGTCAGTACGGGAACAAGGACGGTGCCTTCTTCCCCGATGTCGTTCCGGATCCCCGCGGCCGTCCGGCGCTAGCCATCCTGCACCGGCCGACCTATCTCTTGCATCGCCCCGATGGCTCGGTCGGCCTCGAGGTGCCGTGCGACGTCGGCGACGAACGCGAGAGCATCTGGATCGGGTACATCGATCTCGAGGCCGCGCAGCGTGATATCGGCAGCCTGGTTCGGGTCTACGATAACCGTCTGGTTGCCACGCCGGAAGAGCCGTGGGAGGCGCTGAAGATCGGCGGGGGCACGCCGCCGGTCCGCGTCGGCGACGGCTGGCTGATGTTCTACCACGGAGTCCGCGGAAGCTACTCGGCCGATCCGACGGTGCCCAAGCACGTTGTCTACTCTGCCGGCGCCATGGTCCTCGATCCGCACGACCCCACTCGCGTCCTCTACCGCTCTCGGCAGCCGGTACTGGAACCGGAAGTCGCCCACGAGCAAATGGGCATCGTGCCCAACGTCGTGTTCCCCACGGCCATCGATCCCCGTGACAACGGCCGCATCGACGTCTACTACGGCATGGCCGATTCACAGATCGGCGCTGCCACGACGGCACACTAGGTAAGGTTGTCGAAACCCGTAGGGCGGGCCTCCGTGCCCGGCTCGTTCACATATCGGTAGGCCGGCGCCTCTGTGCCTGGCTCGGTTCACGTAACGGTTGGCCGGCGCCTCCGTGTCCGGCTCCGGAGGGTTTCGAAACCTCAACGCGAGGCTGCCGGCAGGGGCAGGTCCCGCCGCGCGGATGTGGCGACTACAATTCCCTAGCTGATACCAGATAGCCCATTGCTGGCTTGAATCGAGGACGGATGTGAGATTTGGCATTCTTACCGGCGGGGGAGACGTCCCCGGCCTCAATCCCTGTATTAAGGAAGTGGTCCTGCGGGCGGTTGCCGCCGGCCACGAGGTGCTCGGCATTCGGCGCGGCTGGGCCGGACTGCTGAACTACGATCTCGAGGTCGGGGGCGATCAGCCGGACTGGGTGTTGCCGTTGACCCGAGCCACCGTGAGGACGATCGACCGCTACGGGGGAACCTTCCTTCATACCTCGCGGACCAATCCCGGCAAGGTACGGCCGTCGGCGATTCCGGGGTTTCTGCGCGGAGCATTCCCGGAAGACGGCGACGCCCCGGTCGACTGCACGGCGCATGTGCTCCGGGTCATCGAGCGGCTTGGCATCGATGCGCTCCTGCCGATCGGGGGCGACGACACGCTGAGCTACGGGGTGCGCCTGCATAAGGAAGGGGTTCCGGTGGTTGGGATCCCCAAGACCATGGACAACGACGTCTACGGTACCGACTACTGTATCGGTTTCTCGACCGCGGTGACCCGCAGCGTCGAGCTGATCCACTCGCTTCGCACCCCGGCCGGATCTCACGAGCGGATCGCCGTGGTCGAGCTGTTCGGCCGCAACTCCGGCGAGACCGTGCTGGTGTCTGCCTACCTGTCGGATGCCGACCGCGCCCTGATCGCCGAAGTGCCGTTCGACGTTCGGCACCTGGCCGAGCTCGTCATGCGCGATCGTGACGCCAACCCCAGCAAGTACGCGGTCGTCGTCATCTCCGAGGGCGCGCAGATGTCGGGCGGTGAGATCGTGGAGCGCGGCGAGGCGGATGCCTACGGTCACCGCAAGCTCGGCGGTGTCGGCCAGCTCACCGGTGAGGAGCTCAAGCGCCTGACCGGCGTGGATATCCTGTACCAGCCGCTGGGTTACCTGATGCGGGCCGGCGCCCCCGACTCGCTCGATCGCATGGTGGCGATGTCCTACGCCAATCTGGCGATGGATCTGGTCCTGCGCCGCGAGACGGGTGTGATGGTAGCACTGCAGAGCGGCGCGTACACGGCGGTCCCGATGGATATGATCACCCAGAAGGCCAAGCGGGTGGACGTGGAAGAGTTTTACGACCCGAAGGAGTACCGGCCGAAAGTAGCCCACCAGATGGGCAAGCCGATGTTCCTGTATTAGGTACGTCGGCTCCATTACCGGTCCGGCCGCTCACCGGTCTGTGGTGAATATCTGCGCCAGAACCGGACTCGTGAATTCCTTCGCTAGACACTCCATGAAGACGGTGTCGACGTACTGCCGGTTGACGAGGGCCGACTCTCGCCAGCGGCCGATCTCGCGGAAGCCGGCTTTCGCGTAGGCGCGCAGCCCGGCCCGGTTGGTGGCCAGGACGTCGAGCAGGACGGTATTCAATCCCATCACGATAAAGGCCTGGTCCAGGGTCAGGATGGTCGCTTCCGTGCCATAGCCCTTCCCACGGCAGTCCGGCTCGCCGATCGAGATGCCAAACACGGCGTTGCGACTCTGCCAGTCGAGATCGCGCAGCCCGCACATGCCAATCGGCCGCCAGCTGGACAGTTCGTACACCGTGAACCTGATGCGCCGCGCCGGCGGAGACCGCACCCACTCGTCGTACTCGTTGTAGCCCTCCTCGAGGGTGATGGGGCGAGCCGCCCCGGGGTCGTCGGTGCGCTTGGTCCCGTAGTCGTTATCCCAGCGCAGGTACAGCGGTACCAGCTCGCGCCGCCAGGGGCCGAGAGCGACCAGCTGCCCGCGAATGTTGATGGTCGGTGGTTCGGTTGCCCCCGCGCCGCCGTCCTGCATGCCGACCCCCTCCACGCGTCGCTACGACGCACGCCAATACTATGCCACTGCGCGGGCCGGCAGCGAACCGACGGGCAAGATCGCCGTGACACGGTGATGTCATCGATTTGTTAGCCGGTTCTCAGGAGCGTCTCATGTGCCGGTGCCTATGCTTTTGAGGATTCAACATTCTTCCGCAGGATACCGCCATGATACGACGCATCTCCTTCCGCGGGCTTCCGGTGGCGGCTCGGCCCGTCGCTACCGCTCTCCGCATCGGCGCCGCGCTGCTGGTCTCGGTAGGGGCCCTTGCCGCCATCCCGGCCGGCGTGGCCGGGACTTCCCACGGCGTGACCTTTGCGGCTCTCGCCACCACGAGCCAGACGGCCGGCGGCTTCACCCCCGACCAGATCGCGAGCGCGTACGACATCACGCCGCTCCAGAATCAGGGAATCGATGGAACCGGGCAGACGATCGCGCTTATCGAGCTCGATCGGCTGAGTGTGAGCGACCTACAGGCGTTTGATCAGGCTGCCGGCCTCCCGGACCCCACTGTGCGGCAGATCTACCAGGGCGGTCGGACGTTCAAGCTTCCGGTTGCCGGCGAGGCCGATCTCGATGTGGAGTGGGCCCACGCCCTCGCGCCAGGTGCCTCCATCCAGGTCTACTACATCAAGTCGAACCAGACCGATGCCATGGGATGGGCCGCGGTCGGGCAGGCAGTGAATTCGGCAGTGGCGGCCGGCGCCGGCACAATCAGCCTGTCCTTCGGCACCTGCAGCGCCGACGCCGGCTATACCGCCGCCTCGAAAGCCTTCGCCGCCGCGGTGCAGCACGGTGTCTCGGTCTTCGTCGCCAGCGGCGATTCGGGAGCGCGCCCCGGGCCGGTGAAGATGTGCGGTAACGTCTATGGCGTCTCCTACCCCGCCTCTGATCCCTCGGTGGTCGCCGTCGGTGGCACGACACTCGCCCTCAACGGTGATAACAGCATTCAAAGTGAGACCGCCTGGCGGCTCAGCGGTGGCGGCAAAGCCAAGCCGCTCCTGCGGCCGAGCTGGCAGCTGACGGCGAGCCTGCTTCCCGGCCGCTACCGCTACGTGCCCGATGTCGCGTTCCTGGCCAATCCCTCGACCGGTGTCGACATGGTACTGAAGGGCCGGCTGGCCGTCGCCGGTGGGACGAGCCTTGGCTCGCCGGCATGGTCGGCGATTTGGTCGCTGGTTCGGGCCTCCGGCGCCCAGTCAGGAGTCACCGTGGGAGCGGCTCCGGCGATGCTCTACAGGGTCGGCAACTCGTCCCTCTACAGCCAGGCTCTGCACGACATCACGCAGGGCACCAACGGCCGCTACAAGGCGGCAGTCGGCTGGGATCCGGTGACAGGGTGGGGCACGCCCGATGTCGCGGGTCTGGCCACGGCCGTGCAGAGCCTCTCGACGGCCACACCATAACTCGTCTCTCCTCCTGACACCGCGGCGGGCCGTTCCCGGCACCGGACGGCCCGCCGCTCGCTGTCATCCTGGGCGCGCCGGTCACCGGCGGCCTCACCTTGATCGGGTCGGTACAATCAGCATGTGCCGACACGACCCCCACTTCGCATAGCGTCTCTGTTTGCCGGAGTGTTCGCGGGCCAGCGCCATCAGGACCCTGCATCGTCCGGGAAACCGCGTGGCCCGCTGGAGCTTGGCCTCGGGCCGCAGCGCGTTCAACCATGGAGGCGAGGACTGCGCTCCCCGCTCGCACCGGTTGCTCTGGTCCTGCTGGTTTACGGGATCTGGCTGTCGGGTGTGGCGCTTGCCGGACACGACGCCCGGGACTTCATCTTCATGGGGCGCCGCTATGTGCTCGAGCCGCACCGGAGCCCGCTCTTCCCGATCGATCCGCACTATCACTACTCGCGGACGACCAACGGCTACGACGGCCAGTTCGCGTTCTACATCGCGGCCGATCCCGTCAATGCGCGATTCCATGTCGACCGGGTGAACTACCGCTACACCCGGATTCTCTATCCGATGCTGGTGCGCGGTCTCTCGCTCGGTCACGTAGCGCTGATGCCATACCTGATGATCGCGATCAACCTTGCAGCGCTGGCCGGAGGCACCTTCGTCCTGGCAATCTGGCTTCGGCGCAAGCATCTCTCCATCTGGATTGCGTTGCTCTACGGTCTGTCGCCCGGCCTTTTCGTGTGCCTGCAGCGCGATCTGGAGGAGCCGCTGGCCTACGGCCTGGTGGCACTCGGCATGTATCTCCTGTCGTACGGGCCGCGCGGCCGGCCTCTCTGGTCGGGGCTCGCCTTCGCCCTCGCCGCCCTTACCCGTGAGTCGACGGCGGTCTTCCCGGCGGTCGTGGGCCTGGGCCTGATCGCCGGTGGAGTCCGGAGCGGGCTGGGTGGCGACGTCCGACAGTCGTGGCGGCAGGTGGGGCGGGCGGGTGTCGTGCTGGCTGTCGCGCTCTTGCCGTTCGTCCTGTACAAGGTGTTTCTCCGCTACTGGTTGGGTCCGGTCTCGACCATGGCCCCGAACGCGCTGTACCCCCAGATCGTCCCGTTCTCAGGGCTGTTTGCCACGAGAATCTGGACGATGCTGCAGGTCGATGTCATCGTCGCGGTCATCATCCCGGCGCTCCTGTGCGCCGCGGTCGCTCTCTGGGCGCTCTGGAAGCGCCAGACGTCGATTCCGTTGTGGCTTCTGCTCGTCAACGTTCAGCTCTTCGTCGTCATGCTCAATCGCCTCAGCTACGGGAACATCATGGCGGCGGGGCGCATCACCACCGGAGTGCTGCTCGCCGCAATCCTGTCTATTCCGACCTTCGATCGAGCCACCGGCCGCAACCGTGCCTGGCTCTGGCTCAGCGCTGCCTTCTGGTTCGCCGCCTGGCCCGCGCTGATACCGTTCGGAGCAGTCACCCCGTCGGTGGCGGACCTCCTCCTCGGATTCGGTGGTGTGCTCGCCATCTGGGCGGCCCGCTCGGCTCCGGCGGTGCTTCCAGCCTGGACTGCGCGTACCCTCTCGGAGGCGTGGCGGCGGCAAGGCGCCGGAACCGGCATGTCCTTCCGCGGGGAGGAAGCGCGCGAGAGCGAGGGTAACGCAGGATCGTAGCCCGTCTCAGGCGCGACGGGACACGGTCACTCGCGGCTCGGATCGCGCGTCTCGGTCGCGGCCACGCCGTGGATTGATCATGCATGCGCGTCGTCGAAGGACGCCGCGTCGGGTTGTCCGCCCCGCTGGATGGAGCGAAAAGAACGGTTGGATCGCCGCAGGGCGTGATTTCTGAACAGGAATCTCATGTTTTGCGTGCGTATGAATACTCTCTTAACAGCGGCTGAACTGTTCCATACTCAAGGTAGAGAGACAGATGAATACACCTCACGGATCCGCGCACCATTCCGGCCACATCGGTGGCTGTGCCGTGGCGGATATCGCTTCTCTGACGCCGGTGAAACGGATTGGGATGTCTCAGCCGATTCTCAGAAACATCCCCGGTGCTTCTCATAGTGCAGTTCTAGCCTTGAGAGTGGAGTATTCGTCTTTCCGATGTGCATGAATTGTTCGCCGTATCGCTCGGCATGCAGCCACCAACCGGAGAACGCGAACGAGCACGCCGGTGCGGAGGCCGTGGAGCCGTTTGCCGCCTTCCTGCATGCGCCGATCAGCCGGCGCAAGCTCCTTAGCGTCGTCGGTAGCGGGGTGGCGGCAGGTCTGGTCGGTGGCGCGCTCCACTGGAATCCGCTGGCCAGGGGCAAGTCGTTGCCCTACGTCGTCCTGATCGTTCTCGACGGAGCGCGGCCCGATTACTTCGGTGTGCCCGGAACGCCGAACCTGCAGCGGCTGATGCGCAACGGAACGCACTACACGAACGCATTCGCCGGCATTCTGGAGTCGGAGACGCCGTCGGGCCACGTGACGATCGCCACCGGGTCCGATCCTGCCAGGACCGGAATCCCCAGCTTCTGGTGGGCGAACGCCGACAACGTCCAGGTCAGCCTGTTCAGCCCGACGAAGATTCGCGCCGGCGACATGGAGAACCTGATCCGCCAGGCGCGGGTACCAACCCTGGCGGCCGCAGTTCACGCCGGTAACGCGAACGCCAAGGTGGTTGCTCTCTCCGGCAGCAAGTACTATGCTGCCGATGCAATCGGCGGACCGGATGCCGACATCACGATGTACTTCCAGGGGACCGCCACCGGCGACTTCTCTCCCACCTACATTCCGGGCCATGCCCCGCCCGGCGGCCTGCTCACTTCGCCGCGACTCACGACGAAAAGCACGCATCTCTCCCTGGGAGTCGAGAACCGCCTGGCCATGCAGCTCGCGGTTGATACCTTCAACCGCGTTCGGCAGCATGTGACGCTCATCAATCTGCCGGAGTTCGACTGGCCGTTGGGACACGTGGACGGCGGAATCATCGATAGGGCCGGTGTCACAACGCTGATGCAGAGCTTCGACCGCGATCTCGGCATGTTGCAGAGCGCGTATCGCAAGGCGGGAGTGCTTGACAACACGCTGTTCGTTCTCATGGCCGATCACGGCATGATGCCGCTGCGCCACAGGATCGCGCAGTCGGACTTGCAGAATGCCGTCGCCAGAGCGGGCACCACGCTGGTCTCGCAGACCTACACCTCGGCGACGTTTCTGTGGGTCAAGGACTCGGGACGGATCGTAGCGGCGGCGCAGAATATCGCGCGCTTGCTTAACCCGCACATTCAGTCGGTCTACGCGCGCCTTCCCGCGGGAAGCGGCTACAGCTACGTCCGGGTGACGGGTCCGGAGCTACTCCGCGCCGCCGGGACCGAGGGCGCCAATCAATATCTGCTGCAAAGCTTCAACGGTCCGAACGCGCCCGATATCGTGGCCGTGTTCGCCGAGGGGGTGGGCTGCGAGCCAGGTGGTCAAGCCGGCTGGAAGGCCGACCATGGCGGAACCAGCTGGCAGGCCCAGCACATTCCGCTGCTCCTGTCCGGACCGGGTATCAGAGCCGGTCACGTGTCCTCGTTCCCTGCCCGGCTGGTGGACATCGCTCCTACCGTCCTGCAGGCGATGGGCCTACCCAATCCGGGAATGCAGGGACTGGCTCTGGCCGACGCGCTCGTGCGCGCCCCGGCCCGCGCCGTGCAGGCCCAGCGAAGCGCGAGCCGCCGGCTGATGCCGGTGGTTACTTCCCTGCAGCAGGAGTCGCAGCGCGAGCTCGCCGCCTGACGCGCTGCGTTGGCGTGGCAGGCCGCGGTAGCTCAGCGCCACTCCTACCCCGGGCGCGTTCCGTCTATGTCGACCGGTGCGCCGGGCCGTGAAGTAACCCATACCACCGCCCTGGTGGTGTCGATCGATCGAAAATGCCGGCGTGCCAGGTAGTCGATGAAGCCTGCCGGGTACGAGACGCCGTTCTTGGTCTGGACCACGGCCGCAAGCTCAGGGAGCCGGCCCTCCAGGGTGCGCGCGGAGACGAGCGCATTCATGTTCCAGAAATAGTTCAGCGCCGGCTGCCGGTTCGCCAGGAGGGCATATTGTGGCTGGTCGGAGAGCACCGCCGCGTTGGGGGGCGTCACGTGTTCCAGAACCCCGGCCGCCTGCTCTGACTGGGCGAGACGGGAGGCGGACACCCACATGCGATCACGGCCGCTCCCAAACGACACGTCCATGGCCCACAGGCAGGTAGCGGCCAGCGCCGCGGCCGGAAGCAGCCAGCGACTGCGACGCGCGAGCGGAGCTACTACCGGCGCGCCGAGTATCGCGGCAAATGGAACCACGACGGCGAAGTAGTGGTAGTACGCTTCCGCCGTGATGGTAAAAGAGGCGCCCAGCACGAATCCGAGCGTGACCCAGCGCGGTCCACGGAACCGCCAGAGTCCGATGACGGCGAGCGGGTTAAGCGCCAGCCAGTACAGCGCGACGCGGAGAAGCTTGTGGTCGAGGTGCATCTGCGGTCGGTGCTGGAGCTGCCAGACGACCGTCTGATTGACAAGCGCCGGTAGCTCCCGAAAGAACGGCGCGAACAAACAGGCGGCGCCGGCCAGCCACCCTCCCGCCACCAGCGGAAACCGTCGCGGACTGATGAGCAGGTACACCGGGACGTAGAGCACTGCGGTGTACTTGGTCCAGACGGCCAGCGCCAGACAGAGGCCGGCGCCGATCGCCGCGCTCCGCGACCGGCTGGAGATGAGCACGGCGATGCCGAGCATGGCGAGTGCGGTGACGATGGGGTCCGGGCCGACTCTCACCGCCGAGATCAGAGCGATTGGACTGGCGGCATAGATGAGCCCCGCGATGAGTGCCTGGTTGCGGTCCAGCACCTGGCGGGCAATCCACCAGACGAGCACAGCGGTGACGCTATCGACGGCAAGCGTCAGTACCCGTGCCGCGGGCCACCAGGTTACGAAGTGCTGCAGCGCGGCAAAGACGATCAACGCGCCGGGTGGATGGAAGAAGACCAGCTCGCGGTAGGGCATCGCGCCGTGTGCGACGGCCCGGCTCAGCCCCAGAATCACGAACTCGTCGGCATCGAAGGTGCTGGCGGTGATCAGGGCAAAGACGAGACGGAGCGCGAGCGCCGCGCCGAAGATAATCGCAGCGGCGCGCAGCCCGGATCGCCACCCGGCGCTGATCAAGGGACGCGCCAGGGGAAGCTGCCGTCGAACCGCCGTCCCCACAACCGAGGCCATCATCCCGAGTCTAGACCCCGGGCGCGTAGAAAGCGGTACCTTGGGCGAAACGAGCCCGTTCCCGGTAGAACGATCCAGCCGGCTGGGCCCCGATTCTGGACAGACAGTACAGCATGCGGTATTGACAAGCGCTCACACTGCGTTCATGATCGTGATTGGGATGGCTCGCGGCTTTCCGACCTGCGCCGGCCATCACTATCCTCGCGGGTACGCATCCGCGAAGGCAAGTACGGTTCCGGGCTCCGCCGAAGGAGCACGGATGGAGGGCAAAGGACGAGCGATGGACAGTCCATACGGGCGGTTTCTGACAATCGTGGACGAGGTAGCGGGATGTGCGGCGGTGGATGGCGCCGAGCTGGAACGGATCAAGGTGCCGGAGCGCATCCACACGGTGGCGATCCCGCTGCGGCGGGATGATGGGCGGGTCGAGCTCTACACTGGGTACCGGGTGCAGCACAGCTCGGCGCGTGGTCCCTACAAAGGAGGGATCCGCTACCATCCGCAGGTGTGTCTGGACGAAGTGATGGCACTGGCCGCCTGGATGAGCATCAAGACGGCGGTGGTCGACATCCCGCTGGGTGGAGGCAAAGGAGGGATCGCGGTCGATCCACGGCGCCTCACGACAGGGGAGCTGGAGCGATTGA
>DATGJB010000099.1:0-6901 GCA_035295425.1 Chloroflexota bacterium
GACCAGGTCGGCGCCGTAGGCGGCAAGCTCCCGCGTGATCGCTGCGCCGATGCCTCGTGACGCCCCAGTGACTACCGCTACTTTCCCGTCCAGCGGCTTCACGCTCCTGATGAACGTCCTCGTCTCCGTCATTGTTACCATTCGACTTCTCCTTGAATTTCCTGACCGCGCGATGAACGCGGGTTTAGCGAACGCCGGCATACAGGCCGAGCGCGATGGCGATCGCCGCTCTCACCTCCTCCTCGGAGCGAGCGCCGTCGACCTCCCGGACCAGGCCGCTCCGCCGGTACCAGCCGGCGAGCTGCTCCGTCTCGGCGCGGTACACCTCGAGGCGATGGGCAATCGTCCCGACCTGTTCGTCGCTTCGTCTCTCCAGCGGCCCACTGCACCGGTCGCACGTCATGGGGCACAATGGCGGTTGGGTCACCAGGTTGTAGGTAGCGCCGCACCGGGCGCAGACAACACGGGCCGAAAGCCGCCGGATCACCTCGTGCGCCGGTACCTTGAGGAAGAGGGCGGCATCCAGCCGCCGGCCGAGCCTCACCAGCATCGCCTCGAGGGTTTGGGCCTGGACAACGGTTCGCGGATAGCCGTCGAGGATGAACCCTGCGCACGCATCCGGTTCACCCAGACGTCCCAGTATGAGCGCATCGGTGAGACCGTCCGGCACAAGCTCGCCCCGATCCATAAACGCCTGGATTTCCCGTGCCAGCGGCGTGGAAGACCGGCGGATAGCTCGAAAGAGATCGCCGCTCGCGATGTGCGGAACGGCGAGCGCTGTCGCTAGATGGGCGGCCTGGGTTCCCTTTCCCGCGCCCGGTGGGCCGAACATGACGATGTTCATCGTCGTGATACCTCTTCCTGCTTCGCCTGGTTGGCAGCTTTCCCATACCGGCTGCAGCAACCGGTTGTTCCGGTTGCTGCTGTTACCGTACGCCGCTGGCTCGCGACCCGGCATCGGATGCGCGCCCTATATCCGCGCTTCCACAGCCTGAGAAATGCTCAGCGACGGAGGCCACCGTTCTCGGTGTCGTCAGTCAAGCGGAATGAAGGCATCGGCGGGCGGCCAGACCGGGTAATCCGGCTCGACCGCGAGCCCGAGCAGGCGCGCCTTGGCAGCGCGGTACTCCTCGTTGGTCAGCTCGCCATCCTTCCAGGCCTTTGACAGCTGATTCAGCGCCCCCATGAATACTTCCACCTGCTCGATCAGGGGGAGAGACCGGCCGGAGATACTGCTCGCGCCCGACGATTGTCCGTTCATAGCCATCATCCTTTCAGAGATGTAGCGGGCTCACGCGTGTCAACGTGCTCCTCGACCTCAGCCGCGGCCAGCGCGGGGACAATCAGTACCGGCAGCGAGAGGCGATGGACGATATCGTGGGTAACACTGCCAAGGAAGACACGGTCCAGGCCGGATCGTCCGTGGCTCGTCATGACCAGGTCAGTGGCTCCGGCTCCCAGGGCGAAGGCCGCTATCTCCATCTCGGGAGATCCCGTGAGGATGTGCGCGTGCACCTCGGTCGCGAAGGAACCGGAGATCCGGTCGAGGTACGTTTGCGCGATCGCCAGCGGATCACCGTGCGCCGTGTCCGGGATGACTCGCAGGAGGTCGACCGGCGCCTCCCATTCGGTCGCCAGCGTCCGTGCAAGCGGCAGGGCTCGCTCCGCCAATTGCGAACCGTCGAGTGGCACCAGGATGCGACGGTGCTCGTGCGTGGCGGCGAAGGCCCGCACACCGGCGTTCAAGCCGGGCGGTGACGCCGAGAAGATCGGGGCCGCTCCCATGACGGGGTGGCGCAGCAGGACCGGCACCGGGCTGCTGGCCAGGGTCTTCCAGGCGACGCTACCCCAGACCAACCTGCCGATGGCGCCGCGACTGTGGGTGGCACAGGCGATCATGTCGACCCGGTTCGCCCGGGCAACATCGTCGATCGCCGCCGAAACATTGAATGTCAGTTTGGCCTGCGTCCTCACCGTGGCTCCCCGGGTTCGAAGCCCCTCCGCCACGGCCTCCAGGTACTCGCGGGCCGGCTCGGTATCGAGCTCGGCGTTGTAGATGGCGGCGGCGCGGCCACGTTGCCGGTTGACCGCATGCATGAGCACGAGCTCCCCTCCGGGGCCGGCCAACCGTAACGCATCGTCAAGAATGGTAGCGCTGAGGTTGCTACCGTCGAGTGCAACGAGGATGCGTCTCATGGAACTGCTCCTTCGCGATTGTGCGAACAAATCTGTTGGGAATGGATTCCCACCAGCAGGGTACGCCGGGCCAGGAGCGCGCACCATCGGCTACACACCCGATATGTGACCCGAAATCGTACGAGACCGGGGAGATCCAACGTCGCGCAGCGGAACCCCGGCTCCATGAGAGCGCGGCCCGGGTACCAGCTATAGTGCCGGTGCCCGGGCCACAAGGAGAGGACTGAGGAGCTAGAAGACAATCAACGGCTTGATAACGCCGTCGAGCTTCTTGTCCATGAGCGTGAATGCGTCGTCGAGCTGGCTGAAGAGGTAGGTATGGGTCGTCATCCGGGTTGGATCGACACGTCCGTTCTCGAGCAGTCGGAGGAGACGCTCCAGCCGAAGTCTGCCGCCGGGGCACAGGCCGGTCTTGATGGTCTTCTCCGCCATTCCCACGCCCCACTCGACGCGCGGAATGTGCAGGTACTCTCCATGGCCGTGGTACCCGATGTTGGAGATGGTCCCGCCGGGTCGGGTGACCTTGATGGCGTTCTGCAGGGTGACATCCGCGCCGAGGGCCTCAATCGCCGCGTCCACTCCTTTTCCGCCGGTCAGATCGAGAATCGCCTGCACCGGATCGATACTGGTGTAGTCGACGACGACGTCGGCGCCATAGTGCAGCGCCAGGTCCTTGCGCTTCGCCACCGACTCCACGGCGATGATCAAGCCGGCCCCCCGGAGCCTGGCCCCCGCCGTGGCCATCAAACCAATCGGCCCCTGGCCGAAAATGGCGACGCTTCCCCCCACCACGATGCCGGCATTCTCGGCGCCCAGGAAGCCGGTCGACATGGTGGCGGAGCAATAGACTGCCGCTTCATCCGCTACTGTCTCAGGGACGAGGGCCATATTCGCGTCCGCCTGGTTGACCAGAAAGTACTCGGCAAAGACGCCGTCTCTGGTGTTCGCGTACTTCCAGCCGCCGAGCGCCCGTGTCGACTGCGAGCCATGGCCGGCCTGCGCCTCCTCGCTGAGCCAGTCCGGCGTTACCGCGCCAACCACGACGCGGTCACCCGGCCTGAAGTCTTGCACTTCACTGCCGACCTGATAGACGACGCCGACCGCCTCCTCGCCCAGTGTCAGATCCCGGCGAGGGCCGATTCCTCCGTGGACGGTGTGGGTATCGGACGTCGAGATCAATGCCCGCGTCGTCTGGACTACTGCATCGTACGGTCCGGGCAGGGGGAGCGCCTTCTCGACAAAGCCAACCTCGTCCAGCGCGCGCATGACGAACGCTTGCATGGTGGCCACACCGCCGACGTCCGCCATGCTTCCGGCGGGAGTATCGCCGAGCGGCTCGATCCGGTGGGCAACCGGGAGCTCCGTAGACATCATCATCCTCCTTCGGTCGCCGCGAGCACCATACGGTACCGGGCATGCTCACTCTACGGGAGAAGGGATGGACGGTCTATCGGGTGGTCATCCGAGATGCGGCGTACGAGGACCTGATATTTCGTCCGCCCCGGGAAGGCCACCAAGCCGTTGCCGTCGCCTCAGCAGATTCGAGGTAGCTGCTCGCCGCTGAGCATATCGACGACACGATCGACACCAATGCGGCTGGTCATCGTCACCACGTGGTCGCCGTCCTCAGCCACGCTGCCAATTACCGTGGCGTCCCGACCGGGTACGGTGCCCCGCATGATCTCGAGTGCCCGTGTCGCCTCGCCCGCGGGGACGAAGCACACGAACCGTCCCTCGTTGGCAACGTAGATCGGATCGTAGCCGAGAATCTCGCACGCCCCCTGCACGTCGGGCCGGACTGGTATCTTCTCTTCCACGATACTGATATGCAGACCCGCCGACTCCGCGATCTCCACCAGGGCGCTGGCCAGTCCGCCACGGGTCAGATCTCGCAGACAGTGGACGTCGATACCAGCGTCGAGCAGAGGCAGAACAGCGCCGGTAAGCGGGCTACAATCACTCTCGATCGTGGTCTCGAACTCGAGACCTTCGCGTACCGCCATGATGGCGATCCCATGCCGCCCGATATCGCCGCTCAGGATCACCACGTCCCCGGGCCGCACCTGGGCCGGCCCGATCGCTCGGTCGTGCTCGACGATGCCGATGCCCGCGGTACTGATGAACACGCCGTCCCCTTTGCCACGATCGACCACCTTGGTGTCGCCCGTCACGAGCTGGACATCCGCCTGGCCGGCCGCTTCCCGCATGGAGTCCACGATGCGCGAGAGCGTCTCCAGCGGCAGGCCCTCCTCCAGCAGGAAGCCGCAGCTGAGGTAGAGCGGTCGGGCGCCGCACATGGCAAGATCGTTGACCGTGCCGTTCACCGCCAGGGTCCCGATGCTCCCGCCCGGGAAAAAGAGCGGGTGAACAACGTAGGAGTCCATGGTAAAAGCGAGGCGGGCGCCTGCGACATCAACCACCGCGCCGTCGTGAAGCTGGTCCAGGTGCGCATTGGAGAAGGCTGTAACGAATTGCCGGTCGATCAGTCCGCGCATGAGCCGGCCCCCACCACCGTGCGCGAGCGTGATGGTGGAACGATCGGCGAGCGGTGCGGGACAGGCAGAGAGATCTTCCGGCGACAACGCACCTGTCATGGTGCCACCCCTCCTCCTACCGCTGAAGCCGAGGCCGGCCCGCGGCGCAAGCGGTAGCGATAGTACGCCGCGCAGGCCCCTTCGGATGAAACCATGGTAGCGCCCAGCGGATGCTCCGGAGTGCACCGTGTCCCGAAGGCGGGACACTGATCGGGCTTCGCAATCCCTTGCAGCACGAGCCCACTGATGCACTCGGTCGATTCCTCGGCGGTGAGCCCGCTGAGGCCAAATCGGCGCTCCGCGTCGAAGTCCGCAAATTCCCGACGCAGACCGAGTCCGCTGTGCGCGATCTCCCCAACCCCGCGCCACTTACGCGGCACGACCTCGAACACGCGACGCATGATCTCCTGCGCCGGTACGTTACCAACACGCCGCACCGCCCGCGCATACTGGTTCTCTACCTCGGCCCGGCCTTCCTCGAGCTGTTTGACGACCATGTGGACACCCTGCAAGATGTCGAGGGGCTCGAAACCGGTTACCACGATGGGAACGTGATGGCGCGCGGCGGTCCGCTCGTATTCCTCATACCCTGTGATGGCGCAAACGTGGCCGGGAGCCAGGAGGCCCTGTACCCGGTTGAGCGGCGACTCGAGCAGTGCCTCGATAGCCGGGGGCACCAGCACGTGCGACACCAGTACGGAGAAGTTCGGCACATTCTGGCGGGCCGCCTGAAAGACGGTCATCGCGTTGGCAGGCGCCGTGGTCTCGAACCCCACTGCAAAGAAGACCACCTCGCGATCAGGGTGAGTCACGGCGAGCTTCAGCGCATCGAGCGGCGAGTAGACGATTCGCACGTCTCCACCTTGCGCCTTCACGCTCAAGAGATCGCTCCGCGTGCCGGGGACGCGCACCATGTCGCCGAAGGAACAGAAGGTCACCGCGGGGCGCCGCGCCAATTCGACGGCCCGGTCGATTAGCTCGACCGGCGTGACGCAGACCGGACAACCCGGCCCATGCACCAGTGTCATTCCATCCGGCAGGAGCTCATCGACACCGAATTTCAAGATGGCATGCGTTTGCCCGCCGCAGATCTCCATGATGGTCCACGGCCGAGTGGTAATGGCCGCGATCTGGTCGGCATAGTGGCGTGCCGCCGCGGCATCCCGGTACTCGTCGATGTATCTCATTTCGTCTCCACGCGGAGCTCCTGGAGCTCATCCATCTCCTCGAGATACTCGAAGACTCGGGCCGCCTCCTGCTCGTCGACGATGCTAATCGCGAAACCGACATGTACCAGAACGTAGTCGCCTACCCGGGCCTCGGGCACGTACGCCAGGTTCACGTCCTTCACGATGCCGGCGAAGCTGACTCTGCCGGTCCGCATCAAGCTGTCCTCTCCGTTCGTGCTCAGAATCTTTCCTGGTACTGCAAGACACATGGCTACTCTTCCTCAGTTGTTCGTCGCGAGTCTTCAGTCGTTGCGGGGGCGAGCGGCGCGGTGAGCCAGACGGCAGCAATCTGGCCAAGCGCGATGCCGCCGTCATTGGTGGGGACGCGCTGCTGCCAGTAGGCGCGGCTTCCCTGTCTCTCCAGCGCCGCGACGGTACGACGCAGCAGATACTGATTCTGGAAACAGCCGCCACTGAGCACGATTGGAAGCGCCGGATCACAGCCACCGAGCCGGCCCACGACACCGGCAATGGCTGCCGCGAGTGTGTTGTGGAATCGGGCGGAGATGACAGCGGGGCCGATTCCGGCCGCCAGATCGCCGAGAATGGCCCGGATGGCGGGCTCCCAGTCGACGACGATTGGACTGTCGCCGCGCAGGGTGATGCAGTACTCGTCGTCGGTCGAGACTCCCTCCAGCGCGAACTCGAGATCCATCGCCGCCTGACCTTCAAAGGCCGCGACCTGGCGGAGGCCGGTCAGTGACGCGACCGCATCAAACAACCGGCCGGCACTGGAAGTGCGTGGTGCATTGATTCCCGCCGCGAGCATCCGCGTCACGATGGCTCGTTCTCGCCCGGAAAACGCGCCAGTGGTGGCGCCGAAATGCTCGGCGCCTGAGTCGCCGAAGATCTGGTGCAGGAGACCCAGGGCCGATCGTCGCGGCTCTCTGATCGCACGCTCCCCGCCGGGCAGCGTGAAGGTGCGCAGGTGCGCTACGCGCC
>DATGJB010000100.1:0-61912 GCA_035295425.1 Chloroflexota bacterium
GGGGGACGCTCCCGGCCACGCCGGTCGCTGTCCTGCGCCACCCTGCCCGGGCTGCGCCCTTCCCCACAGGGCGGGTGTCGATCCGCGCCTGCCGGCTGACGGCTTCAAGTCAACTCTACGGCTACCTCAGAGGACTGGCAAGGGTCACGGGTTGCTATTCGGTTACAGATGTAGCCATCGGTTTCGCGCAGGCGAGCCCGCTGCCAGGAGAATGCTATAGTCCGGCATCGCGGCTATGCGCCGCCATTCCAGTCCGCTGACAGAGAGCACCTGCCGTCATGCAACCGTCACCCCTTCCGGGCCGAACGAGCGCCGTGCCAATCTTCTCTATCGTCGCGCCCGTCTATGACGAGGAGGAGACGATCTCGCATTTCTACGAGCGGGTCGTGGCCGTAATGGATGGTGCGGGAGAGAGCTTCGAGATCATCCTGGTCAACGACGGAAGTCATGACCGTTCGCTGTCGATCATGCGGGCGCTGCACGAGCGTGATCCACGCGTTCGGGTGGTCGACTTCTCTCGTAACTTCGGTCACCAGATCGCGATCTCGGCCGGGCTCGACCATGCCCGCGGCCGCTGCGTCATCATCATCGATTCCGATTTGCAGGACCCGCCCGAAGTGATTCCGGAGCTCATCGACCGATGGCGATCAGGCGCCGAGGTGGTGTACGCGCAGCGGGCTCACCGGCGCGGTGAAACACGCTTCAAGCTCGTGACCGCCTCCCTCTTCTACCGTCTCATCGGTCGTATCACCGCGGTCGACATTCCACGCAACACAGGAGACTTTCGGCTGCTGGATCGCCGCGTCGTCGATGCGCTGGTGGCAATGCGCGAGCATCACCGGTTCATGCGAGGCCTGTCGGCGTGGGTCGGCTTCCGGCAGGAAGCGGTCCTGTACGAGCGGCAAGAGCGCTTTGCCGGCCGCACCAAGTATCCGTTTCTCCGCATGCTGCGCTTCTCGGTCGATGCGATAACCAGCTTCAGTCACGTTCCGCTGCAGCTGGCCACCACCTTCGGCTTTCTCCTCGCAGGAATCAGCCTCGTCGGCATTCTCCTGGCCGTCCTCCTCCGCCTCTTTTCCCACGCCATCATCGGCCAGGCGTCGACATTGATTCTCGTCCTGTTTATGGGCGGCGTGCAGCTGATCTTCCTGGGCATCCTCGGCGAGTACCTCGGACGTATCTACGACGAGGTCCGGGCCAGACCCCTCTACATCGCGCGCGAGATCATCCAGGACACGGCCTCCGCCGGGGCGATGCCACAAGAGCTGGAGCGCCGGGCAACACCGCACGGGCGATAAGTCCGGGCCAGCCTGCCATCCAGGAGCGGCAAGGGTGTTGCGGGTCGACGCCCAGAACTGAGCGCGTGCCGTCTGCAAAGAGGGGGATTGACTTTAGCTCGATCTGCTGCAACAATAGTCGAAACTAACGATTGTTACCAATAACTGGATACACAGGAGAGGGGCATGATTCGCAGCAAGATCGTTCGTCTCATCAGCCTGGCGTCTGTCGTCGTCATGGCTAATCTGGGAGGGCTTGGGCGCACAACCGTCGCCGCTCCCGCCCGCGCCGGAACCACGCTGAGCCTCGTGGCGTACTCCACGCCGCAGCAGGCCTACGGGCAACTGATCCCCGCCTTCCAGGCCACGGCGGCGGGAAAGGACGTCTCGTTTCACGAGTCATTCGGCGCTTCCGGCTCGCAGAGCCAGCTGGTGGCTCAGGGGCTTCCGGCCGACGTCGTCGAGTTTTCGCTCGAGCCCGACATGGGACGGCTCGTCAACGCCGGCATCGTTTCCGCCAACTGGTACAAGAACGCCTATCACGGATTCGTCACCGACTCGGCCGTGGTGTTTGGAGTGCGCCCGGGCAATCCGAAGCACATCCACACCTGGGCGGACCTGATCCGGGCGGGCGTCTCGGTTCTCACGCCAAACCCGTTTACCTCGGGTGGCGCGCGCTGGAACGTCATGGCTGCGTACGGAGCGATGATCAAGCAGCACAAGACCAGGGCGCAGGCCCTCGCCTACCTGCGCCAGCTCTTCAGGCATGTGGCGGTGCAGGACGACAGTGCTCGCCACGAGCTTCAGACATTTGACGCCGGGAAAGGCGACGTCATGCTTGCCTACGAAAACGACATGATTACGGCTAAAGCCAGTGGAGAAAAGCTCGACTGGATCATGCCTCCGCAAACGATCCTGATCGAGAATCCGCTTGCCTGGACACTGTCGTCGAAGTCGCCGAACCAGGCCAGGGCATTCGTAAAATGGCTGTGGTCGCCGGCCGCCCAGCAAATCTGGGGGCAGAACGGATACTGGCCGGTCGTGCCGAGCGTGCGCAAGCACTTCTCGTTCACGCGACCAAAGACCACACTCTTCACCATCAGGGACTTCGGAACCTGGACGAAGGTGCAGAAGACCTTCTTCGATCCTGCTACCGGTCTGATGGTCGACATCGAAAAGACGGCGGGCAGCGCTGCTCCATGAGCGCACTTGCACCGGCTCTCCCGCTTCCGGCCTCAGCCGGACGTATCGGCCGCAGGTCGATGATCCGGGTGACGGTCATGGGATACCTGAGTATCGCCGTGCTCCTGCCGCTGGCCGCGATCGTCTGGAAGTCCAGCGGCGCCGGAGTCGCAGGTCTCCAGCAGGCCGTTACATCGCCCGAAACCGTGTCGGCCCTCGAGCTCACGACCCTTGCCTCCGTCGCGGTGGCCCTCGTCAACGCAGTGACCGGGACGCTCATCGCCTGGGTCCTGGTGCGTGACACCTTTCCAGGAAAGGCGCTCCTGAACTCGGTTATCGATCTACCTTTCGCCCTGCCGACCATCGTCGCAGGACTTACGCTGCTCACGCTCTACGGACCGCTCAGTCCGTTCGGTGTGGATGCTGCCTACACCCGGTGGGCCGTGGTCCTGGCCCTGTTGTTTGTGACACTCCCGTTCGTGGTTCGGGCAGTCCAGCCGGTCTTGCACGAGCTCGATCCGGAGATGGAGGAGGCGGCGGCGGCCCTTGGCGCAGGCAAGAGCACCACGTTTCGGCGCGTCATCCTGCCGAACATTCTTCCCGCCATGCTGTCCGGCGCGGTGCTCGGTTTCGCCCGCTCGATGGGGGAGTTTGGATCGATCGTCCTGATATCAGGCAACATCCCGTATCGGACCGAGGTCGCATCCGTCCGCATTTTCGGCCTGATCCAGAGTGATGACGTGGTTGGCGCGGCAGCTGTCTCCGTCGTCCTTCTTGTGATCTCGCTGCTCGCCCTCCTTCTGGTAACGGGTATCGAGAGACGGACACGACGCTATGAACGGTAGACTGGCGCTGCGTCTGGCCGCGATCGGCTACGTGCTCCTCCTCCTGGCGCTCCCGGTGGGACTGATCGTCTACCGGGCATTCGCCGGCGGTGTGCCTGCCGCCTGGCAAGCGATGACAAATCCGGACGCCCTCCACGCGTTGTGGCTGACGGCTCTCATCGCACTGATTGCGGTGCCGCTCAACGCGGCGTTCGGCGTGCTTTGTTCGATCGTCCTCGTACGGCACAACATCCGCGGCAAGGCATTCCTTGGGGCGCTGGTTGATCTGCCTCTGGGCCTCTCGCCGGTCGTCGTCGGCCTGGCGCTGGTGGTTGTGTATGGCCGGTACGGTTGGCTCGGTCCCTGGCTAGCAGACCGCGGGTACGCGGTCATCTTCGCCGTCCCCGGGATGGTGCTGGCCACCATTCTGGTGACGCTTCCTTTCGTGGTGCGAGAGACCGTACCGGTGCTGCACGAAATCGGCACCGACCAGGAGCAGGCAGCGGCCACGTTGGGGGCCAGCCCCCTCCAGATCTTCATGCGCATTACCCTGCCCGCGATTCGGTCCGGCGTCGGCTACGGCGTCGTCCTGACAACCGCGCGCGCGCTGGGCGAGTTCGGGGCAGTGAGCGTCGTCTCCGGCAACATCATCGGCGAGACGCAAACGCTCACCCTCTACGTCCAGGATCGCTTTCAGTCATTCGACAGCACCGGCGCATATACCGCCTCCCTGGAGCTCGCGGTGCTGGCCCTGCTCATCCTGCCATTGATGAGCTTGCTGCGAAAGAAGGAGAGGTCATAGGTGAGTATCGAAATCAAGGGAGTATCAAAGAGGTTCGGAGACTACGCTGCCCTTCGCGATGTGTCGTTGACGGTCGATGAGGGGTCGCTCACCGCGCTTTTGGGTCCGAGTGGCAGCGGCAAGTCCACGCTCCTCCGAATCGTGGCCGGCCTCGAGACGCCGGACGCCGGTTCGATCCACATTTCCAGAGAAGAGAGCACGGCGCTCCCTCCACAGAAGCGCGGAGTCGGGTTTGTGTTCCAGCACTACGCGGCCTTTCGCCACATGACGGTGTGGGAGAACGTAGCATTCGGCTTGAAGATCCAGCGTCGCCCGAAGGCTGAGGTGAGCAGGAAGGTCGAGGAGCTCCTCCATCTCGTTCAACTCGATGGTCTCGCCCGGCGATATCCATCCCAACTCTCGGGTGGTCAGCGCCAGAGAATGGCGCTGGCCCGTGCCCTCGCGGTCGAACCCAGGGTGTTACTGCTCGACGAACCGTTCGGTGCGCTTGATGCCAGGGTACGCGCAGAGCTCCGGCAGTGGCTGCGCCGCCTTCACGATGAGGCCCACGTCACGACTGTGCTGGTGACGCACGACCAGGAGGAGGCAATGGACGTGGCAGACACTATCGCGGTGATGCGAGACGGTCGGATCGTCCAGGCGGGATCACCGCAGGCACTGTACGAAGAGCCGGCAAGCGAATTCGTCGTCGGCTTCATCGGCCATGTCAATCGGGTAGGGGGAGTTTTCATTCGTCCTCACGACATCCACATTTCCACGGTCCGCGGCCCCGGCTCTCTGCCCGCCACATTCCGCAGGCTCGTGTATCTGGGATTCGATGCTCGCGCCGAGGTGGTATCCGAAGAAGGTCACCCACTGCAAGTTCAGATGACCAGAGACGAAGCGAGTCTGCTCGAGCTGGTACCGGGTCAGCAGGTGTACCTGACGTACACTCGAACCCACGTGTTTGACGAGATGCACGTTGACGGCCGCGCCGGCCAGACTGATGCGCTGGTTGGTTGAGCGCTTCTGTATGGTGCATGCGTGCATCCTCGTCCCCCGGCCGAGTCGACTTCTTCGACCAGCCTGCGGCCCAGGTCACTCCGGTATCGCCATGGCTGCAGGCAGGGTGCGGGAGGGTATACTCCAGCACGCATGGCTCGGACACACATGCGCAATGAAAGTGAGGCCGGCTGGTGGTCGTCATCGGGTTTGTCCTGCTTATCGCGGGCGTCGTCATGAATTTCCAGGTGCTGCGGCGACCGTATCCGGGACGAAACACCGCTGCCGAGGTGATGCGCACACCGCCGTGGTTGGTGTCGGCCGCACTCGTTCTCGTCGGCCTGGCGCTTATCCTCTTCTTTCACTAGTCGCATCCGCGCGCGACCGGGTGATCTCGACGGCGGCCGAGGCCACCACGCCGTCGATGGGCGGCAGGAGCTTGGCGAGTCTCACCGTAACGCGCGTCGCCGCGCTCTCCTCGAGTAGACGCTCCACGATCCGGCCGGCAGCGCCTTCGATGAGTTTGAACGGGCGACGGCGAGCGGCATCCACCACCAATTCGCAGACGCGCCCATAGTGGATCGTGTCTTCTATGGCGTCGCTGCTCATCGCCGGCTGCAGGTCGAGCTCCATCACGACATCGGCTCGATAGCGTTGCCCTATACGGCGCTCCTCCTCGGTAACCCCGCCGTAGGCATAGAACTCGATCCCGTTAAGCACGATGCGATCCATCAGGGATGGAGCAGCACTTTGCCGAACTGCTCGCGATTCTCGAGAACCAGCTGCGCATCGGCTGCATCGGAAAGCGGGTAGGTTGCGTGAATCACTGGTTGAAGCCGTCCTTCCCCGACCATTTTGAGGACAGCGCGAAGCTCACCTCGCGTCCCGCCCCACGAGCCGATCACGCTGAGTTGAGCTCCGAAGAGGCGATCGATGTTGATCGTTCCGTTTGGCCCGGTGGTTGCGCCCGTGGTTACCAGCCGCCCGTTCCTCGCCAGCGAGCCCATACTCTGCTCCCACGTAGCTTCTCCCACATGTTCGACCACGATGTCGACACCACGCCGGTTCGTGAATCTCCGCACTTCGGCCCTGAAATCGGTGGTGGAGTGATTGATGGTGAAGTCCGCGCCGAGATCCCGTGCCTTCGCCAGCTTCTGGTCGCTTCCTGCAGTCGCGATGACGCGTGCGCCACCCTGTTTCGCGATCTGAATTGCAGCACTTCCGACTCCACTCCCGGCGCCGAGCACCAGCACGTCCTCGCTTGGCCGTAGCCTGGCACGCGTAACCAGCATGTGCCACGCGGTGATGGTCGAGAGTGTGACCGCAGCCGCGGTATCGAATGAAATTCCCTCCGGGATCGGGATCAACTGCCGGGCCGGAACGGCGACGTACTCGGCGTACCCGCCGTTGCTGCGCCGGCCGAGAACATCGCCGCGCAGGCACAGAGTTTCCTCGCCCGAGAGGCAATACTCGCACAAACCACAGATGATGTAGGGCGCCACGGCCACCCTGTCCCCGGGCGCAACATGGGTGACTCGCCCGCCGACCTCCACGACCTCCCCGGCAACCTCGCTACCGGAGATATGCGGTAGGTCGATGGCGTGTGGCAGCAGTCCGGCGCGTGCGAAGAGATCGAGGTGGTTGAGGCCGACCGCGCGTACGCGAACCAGCGCTTCATCGGCGCCAGGCTCCGGCGCCGCCACTTCCCGGTACTCGAGCACGTCGGGACCGCCGTGTCTCGCGAACATCACGGCCATCATGGGCCGCCAACCCTTGCCCTCACGACACCATCATACGCGTGGTCCCGGGTAGCTGGTTGACGGGATTAGACGGGTTTCCTCTGTTGGGGTCCGGTCACTTCGACGCCTCACCGGTGTCGCGAAAGTCGACGGCCGCCCATACACGGAAACCCCTGGTCGCGCGGGCGCCCGCCCCAAATTCGCATATTGACACTTCCGTCATACTGTCCTAAGGTGGGACGGGGCGCCTCACCAGCCGGCCACTGAGTGGGAACCCATACTTGAGGCGGATTGGTAAGGAGGGATTGAATCAATGCTTAAACCACGTGTCTTGTTTCGTGCCGGCTTGCTGCTCGCCGCAGGAGCGCTTGCGCCGGCGGCGATCCCCGGCGCCCACGCCGCGGGCGGCGTGAATCCCGCGACCGGAAACGGAGCCGCGGGCAGAAGCCACGCTCCGGTCCACATCGGTGCGTTCAGTATTCCTCTCGCCGGCGCAACGTACCTGTATGCCGAGGATGGCACCTGCCCCGATAACATCGAGGTATTCAAGGTAACCGGCAACACCGCGACCAAGATCCAGACGTTCGCGGCGTCGGGAGCCTGCCAAACCAGCCCGACGTACTACGGACAGAATGAGCTGGCAGTCGCGAAAGCGAAGGGCGGCGCGTGCCTCGTCCAGGCTAGCGTGGACGGCACGAACGGAAGCGCGCCGGGAAGTGTTCTGAGCTACACGGTAAGCAGCTCGACGGGCATGATCGGATCGCAGGTGAGCTCGATTCCCGACCAGCTGGGAGGCTCGCCGACCGATGTGAAGTTCTCCGCGAAGAACAAGTACGCCGTCGTCACAACGTCGGACTACAACGGCGGGCAGGACGGAGTGTCGTCCTACCACCTCGGCGCTGGTTGCGCGCTGACACACGTGTCCACCGCCCCCGACCCGACGGGCGGCGATCTGCCGTCGTCGACGGTTGCGAGCAACGGCGAAGTCGTGTCCACCAACCTATTCAATAACACGCTGGATGCGTTCTCTCTGAACGGCAGCGGCTTGCTGACCTACCAGACAGCCACACCGAGCCAGATCGGTGTGCCGGACTCAGATGCCGCCAACGGCACGCAAATCTTCACCGGCCAGGCGACAGGCAGCGCGCCGCAGGCGCAGGCCGGTACGGTCGCCGGCAGTGGCGCGGTCTCATACTCGCCCGGCAGCCCGCAGGCCGACCCGGCCGGTGTTAACGGGGCCGCTTCCTGGTTCGACAAGACACACAAGAACTTCGTCCAGGCCGAGCAGGCCAGCAGCTCGCTCGGCTTCTACCACGCGTCGCCGTTCGCATTCAGCCAGCACGTGTCCCTGGCAGCGAGCGGGGGATACCCGACCGACATGCAGCAGAAGGGCAAGGTCCTCTTCGTTCTGGATCGCAGTACAAACGACATTGAAGCCTGTACGCTGACCCCCAGCGGTGCATCGGGCTGCGTGAGTATTGCGACGCTCTCCAGCGCCTCGGGCAGCCAACAGGGACTCGCGGTTCTCTAGAGCCTGACCGCTCCCGCGGACCGGCCAACCGCGAGGACGGACGCTCCGGGCCGGGTGGCGTGGATTGCCACCCGGCCCATTTGTTTCTACCCCGCGCATCCCGGTGAAAGAGTCGGGCCGTTCGGCGTACCCTGGAGGACCATGGATCCCGTCGAAGAGATCAAGGAGCGCCTCTCCATCGAGGACGTGGTCGGTCGCTACGTCGATCTCAAGCGTTCTGGCGCAAGCTCCAAGGGGCTGTGTCCTTTCCACCAGGAGAAGACGCCGTCTTTCTATGTCACGCCTGGACGGGGTACGTTTCACTGCTTCGGTTGCGGCAAAGGCGGTGACGTCTTCACGTTCGTCCAGGAGATCGAACGGGTGACGTTTCCGGACGCCCTCAAGCGGCTTGCTGACCAGGCCGGCGTCACCCTTCCCGAGCGAGACGAGCGGAAACCCTCGCACCGCAAGCGCATGTACGAGGCGAATGAGGTTGCCGCGCGCTGGTTTCAGGAGATGTTGGGAGCGGCTGGCGGCAGCTCCGCCCGCGCCTATTTGCGGAACCGCGGCTTCGATGGGAACGCGGTCCAGCTCTTCGGACTTGGCTATGCGCCCGCCGGGCGCGACGGACTGATTCGCCGGATGCGTGGCGCCGGTTTCGACAATCGCTTTCTGGTCGACGCCGGCCTCGCGATTCAGGACGATAGTGGCGGCGCACCGCGGGATCGATTCCGTGCCCGGCTGATGTTTCCGATCCGCGACAGTTCCGGCCGGATTAGCGGATTCGGCGGACGGCTTCTCGACGATGGGCAGCCCAAGTACCTGAACTCGCCGCAAACCGAAATCTTCGACAAGAGCTCGGTACTGTACGGAATCGACCAGGCCCACGAGGCGATCCGCCGCGAGCGCCAGGCCGTTCTGGTCGAAGGGTACCTCGACGCGCTGCGCGCCCACATTGCCGGCTACCGAACCGTCGTGGCCAGCCTGGGCACATCGGTGACGACGGAACAGCTGGCCACGCTGGCGCGCTTCGCGCCGAGCGTGATACTCGCCCTCGACCCGGATCCGGCGGGGCAGGGGGCGGCGGCACGAACCGCCCTGACTGCACTGGCCGAGATCACGCGCACCCGTGGCAGGGGAAGCAGTACTGGGCCGCTGGAGTTGAGAGTCGCTCGACTTCCCGCCGGCCTGGGCGATCCTGACGAGCTCATCCGCGACCACCCACAACGGTGGCAAGAGGCGATGGCCGGCTCCATCCCGGCCTTTGACTTCTACTTCACCGCCACTCTCGAGTCGCTCGACCGCGGCGTTGAGAGCTGGCGGCAGGAAGCGATCGACCGTCTCCTGCCGGTCATCCAGCAGTTTTCGACTTCTGCCGGCTGGCAGGCCGCGTGGATCGAGCGCCTGTCGCACGCCACCGGCGTCCAGCCCGGCGCGCTGCAGCGCGCTTTGCCCGCCGAGCGGACCGCCCGACCGGCGCGGCCGGCTCGCCGCTCCGATGAGTCGCGCCGCGTCGCGGCTGACACCACGGCCCGCGCACTGACCGCCGACGCCGAGCGCGACATGGAGCGCGCGCTCCTCGCGCTGCTCCTGAAGGTAGTCATTCTTCCGGCCCGTGCGGCCGAAGATGTCACTGCCGCGACGTTCAGCCAGACCGAACACCGGGAACTGTTCGCCGCACTCATGGCCTGGCAGCACACCGACAACTACGACTACCTGATGTTTCGGGAAAGCTTGCCGGATCCCCTCCAGGAGCTTGCCGACGGGCTGCGCGAGCGGACTGAGCCGCTGCCGGATGCCGGCAAGGTCCGCATTGCGGTTACGATCCATCTCACCCGGCTGCGCCAGATCCGACTTCAGGCGCAGCTCGAACGGTCGCAGGCCGCCCTGCAAGGAGTGGACGACGACGACCGAACCCGTATGCTCCAGGAAGTCGCCCGGTTGCACATAGCGAAAGGTGGGGTTTCCGAGGAGCTCGAGCGTCTGAGCGGTCTCCTGCCGCGATCGACCGGCGCGGCTGACTATGGAACGATCGACCACGACTCGGGGAGCTGGTAGGTCACAGTCCGGCGAGAGTAGCGCGCCCCGTTATGGAGGTGTACCTCTCCCTGACGTTCCACGGCGTAGAAGTGATTCAACATCTGCACGATCCGGTGATCCTTCAGATTGAAGATGATAAGTCCGGTCTTGGTCGGCTCGAGGCTCCGCTGCCTGGTGATGTCGTCGACCACCCTGAAAACGGGCTCCTCGTTCGCGTCGACCTCCCGTAGGGTTCGGTGGATCGCCTCGTAGTTGCCCACCACGTTGTGCTCATCAAAGACGGCGAGGCCGGACAGAATCCGGTCTCGCAGCCGCCGGTCGATCTGGTCGACGCGAGCCAGCATCTCACCCAACGAGTGTGGATTTGAGGCGCAGGCTGCTACCAACGGCAACAGGAGAAAGGCATCGCCGACGAAGCTGATCGACCCGTCATGGTCCACGATGGTGAAACGCATCGTGTCGATTGCGGGGCCATGCTCCTGCTCGCCCACGGCAAATACCGCCCTCCCACCTACCTTACCAGTCTCTCCTCATGGAACATATGTCCCTGGAAGCCGATGGTATACTCTGATGATGCAGCAATCTGAACCGGCCGCTGTGTCGCGCGAATACGACGCATCGGCCATCGCTCATGAAATTGTTGACGTCGCGGTAGACAAGAAGGCAAGCGATGTCACGCTCATCGAGATAGGCAAGGCGACAACTCTCGCGGACTACTTCGTCATCGCCACCGGGAACAGCGATCGCCAGATCGGCGCAATCGGCGCCGGTATCCAGGAGCGGATGAAGGGAGACGGGGTTCCCCTTCTTCACGCCGAGGGCCTCCCGGGAGACGGTTGGGTTCTGCTAGACTACGGCCAAGTTGTCGTCCACATTTTCGCCGCCGAACAGCGAGCGTACTACGACCTGGAGCGACGGTGGAAGGAAGCGCCCACCTTGCTCAAGATCCAGTAGGGAGTTGGCAGTGGAGAGTCAGGATACGGCGAGCGAGCGTGTCCGTTACTTCCTGCTGGGGACGGCGGTGGGTGCAGCGTTCGGCTCCCTGGTCGTTTCACTGCTCACCCAGTACGTCGAGCACGGCGATTTCTGGTACCCCGCCCGCATCCGGCTCTCCCGGCGTGGCCGCCACGTCAACTTCGAGCTGCTACTGCAGTAGATCGACCGCGTGCTCGGCAGCCTATGTCGCCAGTTTGACCACCGTCACGCCCTCGCCTCCAAGCTTCGGCTCCTCGGACGCGACGCTCTTCACCAGGGGGTGGCCGGCCAGCTGCTCGCGGATCGCCTTGCGGAGGGCTCCTGTTCCCTTGCCGTGCACGATTCGCACGGTGCTCTGGCCGTGCACGTAGTTGTCATGAAGGTACTGGTCCAGCTCGTGCAAAGCGTCGTCGGCGCGCCAACCGCGTACATCAATCTCCATCGGAGGGGCCGTGCTCGCCGCCTGGAATGAGACAACCCGCTCTGGCTCGCGCTCCTTCCTGGAAAGGACCCGCAGGTCGTCCGTCGGAACCCTCATCTTGAATTGACCGATCTGCACCTCGGCTTCCCCGTCCGCTACCGAGACGACAGTCGCTTGCTGACCCAACGACAGCACCTGAACTGCCGCCCCGGGACGAACCGGCTGTAGCACGGTCGCGCCGGTGTCCTCTACTGAGAGGTCCGGTACCGGCCCCAGCGCCTCGGCCGCCGCTCCCTGCGCGGCTTCAACTTTCGACCTCAGCTCCTTCTGCTCGCGTCGGGAAACCCCTTCCCGCGCGTCGTGCTCGATGGCGCGGAGTCTTGTCCGCAGATCGCGCACGATGCCGGCAGCCTCATCTCGTGCCTCGGCCAGAATCGCCTCGCGGTCCTGACCGATCTTGCGAAGCTCGGACTGGACCCGTTCGCGCAGCTTCCGCGTGTCCTCGTGCAGCTCCCTGGCGCGCTCGTACAACCTCCCGATCTCGGCTCGCTCGGCCTGAATCTGGGTCAACATCGTCTCCACGCGGACCGCGCCCGCCGAGATATTCTGGCGCGCAGTGGCAAGCACGTGCTGGGGCATGCCGAGACGCTTCGCGATCGCCAGCGCCTGGCTTCGACCCGGTAAACCGACCACCAGGCGGTAGGTCGGCGAGAGCGTCTCGACGTCGAACTCCACGCTCGCGTTCTCAACCCCGCTCTCCTCGTGGGCGAAGGTCTTCAGCTCGCTGTAATGGGTTGTGACCACCCCGCGCGCTCCGCTTTGCAGAAGTGTGGTGAGGATAGCTCGAGCCAGCGCTGGCCCCTCCGAGGGATCGGTGCCGGCCCCAAGCTCGTCCAGCAGCACGAGGTCCCGGTCGTCCACCCGGGGCAACATCGCGATAATGTTGCGCATGTGCGAGGAGAACGTGCTGAGGCTCTGCTCGATGCTCTGCTCGTCGCCGATGTCCGCCAGGACCCGATTGAAGACCGCAGTCTCGGACTCTTCGCCCGCCGGAATATGCAGCCCCGCCTGAGCCATTAGGGTGAGCAGCCCGACCGTCTTCAACGCCACGGTTTTCCCGCCGGTGTTCGGTCCGGTGATGACCAGCAGCCGGAACTCACTGCCCAGCTGAAGTGAGATTGGTACGACATCCCCGGCCAGCAGCGGGTGCCTGGCGAGGACCAGCGACAGGCGCCCCTCCTTGTTGACCGACGGGCGCGTTGCGCGTATGGCCGTCGCATAGTGCGCTTTGGCGAACGCCAGGTCGATGTTCGCCAGCTCTGAGACGGTTTGCCGCAGCTCCGGCCCCTGGGCCGCAACCCGCTGCGACAGCTCCTGCAGGATCCGCTCGATCTCCCGCTGCTCCGCCATCTCCAGCTCTTTGAGCCGGTTGTTCATCTCGGTCACTGCCAGCGGCTCGACGAAAAGAGTCTGGCCGCTGGCCGACTGGTCGTGAACCACACCGGGAACTTTGGTACGCGCGTCCTGCTTCACCGGGATCACGTAGCGCCCGTTGCGCATGGTCACAATCGGCTCCTGGAGCGCGCTCCGGTGTTCGGCAGATGTGACCATGCTGTTCAGACGATCTATCAGGCGGCCCTGAGCGGTGCGCATCTCATTGCGGATACGCCGGAGCGCCGGGCTCGCACTGTCGAGGACCTCGCCGCGTTCGCTAAACGTGTGTTCCAGCGACTCGATGAGCGATCGATTCTCGACCATCGCGTCGGCTCGAGACCGGAGCCATGGCACCTCCGCCTCGGTCGACAGCACGATGGAACGGAAGCGTGCGGATGCCCCCAGCGTGCTGCCGATTTCGAGCAGTTCGGCCGCCGTGAGGATCGAGCCAATCTCGGCCCGTCGCACCGCGCCGCGCACGTCGTGCGCCCCGCCGAGATGTGTGGACGGATGCGTCTCGAGCAGGAGGCGCGCTTCGGCGGTCTGGTCGAGCTGCGCGCGGACCTGGGCCAGATCGGTCTCCGGCCGCAGCTCGGCGGCTTTCTCCTTGCCCGCGGAAAAGCTCGCGTATTCCTCAAGGCGCGCGAGCACCTTGTCGAACTCGAGTGTGGTGAGAGCTTTATCGGAAATCAAGCGAAGGCACCCTCCCGGGACAGTCCCGAGTCTCTCGAACTCCCGGGTGACGGCCGCGCGGCACTCCGTGGTGGATCTTCCCGAGCCCGGGAAGCAACGCGGGCCGGTAGCTCTCTGAGACCCCATCTCCGGGTGTGAGGGTCACTGCCAGCCGGCTCGTCAATTTTACAGACAGTCTCCCGGACTGACGATACAGCGAAGGTTCTTCCAGTTACATCTGCACGCGGCGAGGGCTCCGGGCGCAAGGCGTCCGGCCGGCTGGATTCGTAAGTTGCGCCTTACTCCCTGAGCGTTGCCCCCAGCCTCTCCTGAAGCGCACCGAGTATGGCCGTGACAACCTCGTTTACCTCATCCTGTGTCAGCGTCGCTCCCGGCGCCCGGAATGTCAGGCCGATGGCGATGCTCTTCATACCTTCCTGCAGCGGACTGCCGCGGTAGACGTCGAAGATGCGGTACGACTCGAGGAGATCGCCGCCGGCCTCGCGCACCACGCGCACCACATCGCCGGCGGGCACCGCATCAGCGACGACGATGGCGATGTCGCGGTACGCCGCTGGATGGCGCGGTAGCGGCTGGAACACCCGCTGCGGGGAGGATAACGCCAGCACCGTATCCAGGTCGACCTCGGCGACCTGCACCGGCCACCCCTCAATGTCGAAGCGCTCCGCCACCGTGGGATGCAGTGTGCCAAAGTAGGCAATGTCATGACCACCCGCCCGCAGACGCGCCGATCGGCCGGGGTGGAGAGCAGCATGGCTGCCGGGCTCGACGTACCAGCCGGCTATCCGGAGCGGCTCTAGGACGCCAGCCAGCATGCCCTTCATATCAAAGAACGTGTACGGTCCAGGCGAGTCATCTTGCCAGGTCCGTGGTAGCCGTGAACCGGAGAGCAGGAGGCTCAAAGTACGCCGCTCGTACGGAAGATTGTTGGGTCTTCGGAAGATGGTGCGGGCGATCTCAAAGAACGCGACGCGCTCGTCGGTGTGCCGCAGGTTGCGCGAGACGACATCCAGCAGGCTCGGCAGCAGTGTCAGCCGCATGACGCGCCGGTCGCGCGTCGCGGGGTTCGCGATCTCGACCGGCAGGATTTCGGCCTCCCGGGCGTAGACGCCGGCCGGATTCGGAACCAGATCCGCCCAGACCGTTGCCTCAGGCGAGTGCCCGTTGGAGCGCGCCGCCGCGAGACGCGCCATCGCCTCCGGCGAGGTGAGACTGTGCGTCACCGACTCGCTCACACCGTAGCCCAGCAGCCGGCTCCTCACCGTGTCCTCGAGTCGAAGGTCGTCGAGCGGCGCCGCCGGCGCCACGGTGCGGCGCGGCAAGGTTGACGGGATTGCATCGTAGCCGACGACCCGGATCACTTCTTCGACGAGATCCGCCGAAAGCTCGATATCGGCCCGGCGCCAGTATGGCACGCGGGCGCGGACCTCCGCGGTGTCATACTCGACCTCGAATCCCAGGAGGCTGAGAACCTCGGCCGCCTGCTCCGGGGAGATCGGGAGCCCAGTTAGCCGGTGCAGGTCCCGCATTGGCATCGTGACCGTGCGTTCCGGCGGCGGACTTGCCGCAACGTCGGTGATGCGGGCTACCCGAAGCGGCAGCCCCGTGATCTGTTGTAGCAGCTGCACGTACCGTTTGAGCCCCAGAACCGTCTGTTCCGGCGGCAGATTCTTTTCAAATCGAGCCGATGATTCGGTACGCAGAGTAAGCGCCTGCGCGGTGCGGCGAACGCTGACCGGGTCGAAGGTCGCGGACTCGAGCACGATGGTCGACGTATCATCCTTTATCTCGCTATTCTCGCCACCCATCACACCCGCGATCGCCACCGCCCGCTCCGCGTCGGCAATGACCAGCGTCTCCGGCTCGAGCGCCTTCTCGACACCGTCTAGGGTACGGATTCGCTCGTTCGGCCGCGCCCGCCGGACGACGATCTGACCGCCGGCGAGAAGTGTTGCGTCGAATGCATGCATCGGTTGCCCGTACTCGAGCATGATGTAGTTCGTCAGATCGACGAGCAGATTGATGGGCCGCATGCCTGCCGCCTGGAGGCGATTGCTCAGCCAGAGCGGAGACATGCCGGGTGATACCCCCTCGACCCGCAGCGCGGAATAGCGCGGACACAGATCGGGCGCGTCGACCCGCACCGGCAAGCTCTCCTCGTCGAGCCACGTCACCGTATCGCCTACCACGTCCAGATCGGGCAGCGAGAGCTGCTGCTCGGTGAGGGCCGCGATCTCACGGGCGATCCCGATCATCGACAGCGTGTCGGGGCGGTTGGGGTTCGTCTCAATGTCGAGGACGTCTCCCGCCATCACCTCTCGGAGCCTGCGGCCGACCGGCGCATCGGGCGGGAGAATGTAGATGCCGGAGTGCTCCTCGGAGAGCCCCAGCTCGCGCTCCGAGGCCAGCATCCCATCGGAGGTGATGCCCGCCATCGGTTTGCGCTCGATGATCATCGGACTCCCGTCCGGACCGTGCGGCAGGCGCCCGCCAACCAGAACGACGGGCACTCGGTTACCCCGGCGCACGTTCTGGGCGCCCGTGACCACTGTAATCGTGCTCTCGCCCAGGCTCACCTTTGCGACCCACAGCGGTTTCCGGGAGCCCGGATGCGGCTCGATCTCCACCACCTCGCCGATGTAGACGTCTTGCCAGTCGGCCCCCGGCCGCTCGATCGACTCCACCTTGAGGCCCGCCATGGTGAGACGGTGCGCCAGATCGTCCGTGGTCATTTCGATGTCGACATAGTCGGCCAGCCATTGAGTCGGCGCTCGCATGAATCCGTCCTAGTTGAATTGCCGGAGGAAGCGGAGATCGTCCTCGCGGAAGAGACGTAAGTCGTTGATCCCGTACTTTTGCATGGCGTAGCGGTCCGGGCCGATGCCAAAGGCGAAACCGCTGTACCGGTCCGGATCGTAGCCGCCCGCCCGCAGCACCTTGGGGTGGACCATGCCCGATCCACCCAGCTCCAGCCACCCTTCTCCGCCGCACGAACGGCAGCCGGCGCCGCGGCAGATGATGCACTCGATATCGAGCTCCGCGCTGGGCTCGGTGAAGGGGAAGTACGATGCGCGGAATCGCACCCGCCGGTCGGCGCCAAAGTAGCGGTGCGCTACCTCGGTGAGCGTTCCCTTCAAGTCGGCCATGGTGATGTCGCTCTCCACTACCAGTCCCTCGATCTGAAAGAAGCGGTCGCCGTGGGTGGCGTCCTCCGCCTCGTTGCGGTAACACCAGCCGGGCACGGCAAAGCGCACCGGCGGATCGTGGCTCTGCATCAGCCGGATCTGCGCCGGAGAGGTCTGGGTGCGAAGCAGCATCTCATTCGTTATGTAAAATGTGTCCTGAGCGTCGCGCGCCGGGTGATACTTCGGCACGTTGAGCATGTCGAAGTTGTATGTCTCCCACTCGACTTCGTATCCCTCGTACACCGCGAAACCCATCTGCTCCAGGATCGTCAGGATTTCGCGCACCGACTGCAGCAACGGATGGCTGTAGCCCCGGGGGTAGTCAGTTCCAGGCAGCGTAACGTCGATTCGCTCCGCTTCCAGTCGCTGCTCGAGCTCGAGCGCCCCCAGCTCATCTCGCCGTGACATCAGCGCGTGCTCGATGTCCTGCTTCGCAGCGTTGACGTCGGCGCCGAGGCGCTTCCGGCCCTCGAGCTCCAGAGCAGGCATGACCTCCTGCATGACCTGATTGAGCGCCGAGCGCTTACCGGTGTACTCCACTCGGAGTGTCTCCACCTGGTGGGTCGTCTGTGCCTCGTTGATAGCGTGCAACGCCTCGGCGCGTACCTGCTCGATGCGGTCGCGCGCTTCCTCCAGACGATCTCCGATCACCTGTACCTCCAGAACAAAAGAACCGGCCAGCTCGTGGGGACGAACTGGCCGGTCCGCGGTACCACCCCGATTGCCGTCCAGAGAGCGACGGCCGCTCTTGCCCCGATATCGGCGGGATCCGGCGGGACCAACGCTTGCGTCCGTCCCCGGGCTCGGAAGTGAACTTCACCTGGCTAGTCGCGAAGGGGCTTACAGCCGGTGACCCCTTCTCTCTACAGCGCCGCGACCGGTTACTCTCTTCGTCGCCACCCGTGTGGGGCCCATGCCAGGGCCTTTTCAGAGTCTACAGGATGCGCCCTACTTCACTATGAGGAAGCTGAGTGTCTTTGTGAAGAGGCTGTGTGGCGTGGCGGCGCCGGAGCTGGGAGCCGTCACCGTCAGCTTGATCAACGTCTTTCCAGTCACGGCGTTCTTCGGAATCTTCCACGCCTTGCTGAACGTGCCGGAGCTGTTCGCGGTGCCCTTGATCCATGCCGGCTTGAGGTGCAGATACCGGATCTCCGCCACGACGAGGGCGCCGGTTGAGGCTGTAACGGTGATCTTCTCCGTCTGGCCGCGGTGCACCTTTGACGCTGCGAGGTGGACGGTCACTACCGGTTGAGCTACCACGATGGCCGGCCCCACCGTGGGCACGGGTGTGGGGGGTGGAGGCGGGCCGGGACAGGAAGGACAGCCGGGCGGTGGCGGAGGCGGCGGCAGGCTCGCGGCAGCGGCCGGTGGTGAGTTGAACGCCGACAGAGCCAGCAGGATAGAGGCCACGAAGAACAGGGCCTTCACGCCGATACCCTGAACTGGAAATCCACCCAGTCACTGCCGAGCGCCTTTCCGGCGCGGGTCACCATCTGTTGCATACGGACCAGCAGTCCGGTGCGCTCGTCCACCCAGGCCGTCGCCATCACCCGCACTCCACCGGCTCCAAGCCGGGAGTACCGAATGCCCACGGTGGCGTGTCCGGCCAGACTCCGCGTCGCCAGGAACCGCACGTCGCCTCGCTGCAGCATCTCCGGCAAGGCGGCGAAGGCCCATTGCCAATCGCGCGCACCCATCGTCGGGTCGGCGGTAGAGCCGGACTCGGCCCACTGATCGGCAGGCGCGAGGGCCCAGGAACCGTTGGAGTAGAGGTAGACTCGGTTGTACCGCACGTAGATTCGCTGGTTGCTGGTAAGTGCGCTGCTGTAGAGAATCACATACTGCCTGTGGCCCACCGTCTCGTGTACCGTCCAGTGCCATGCCGTGACGGTGGGAATAGTCTGCGTAAGCGCCTGCGTGATCCGCGCGGCTTCCGCCGACTGCGTGTTCTGGTGGCCGGACACCTGCAGACCCCAGAAGACGGCGCTCAAGGCAACCGCCCCGGCCAGCGCCGGAGCCGCCAGTAGACCCAGCCGGCGGAGCGTCGGGAAGCGAACCCCGCGAGAAGCGCGCCTCCGTTCCGGGCCGTACAACGCGGCATGGCGACTCAGCAGCTCGTTGCGCAGGCGCGCCCTGTGGTCCTGTGCGCCATCGACGTGGTGCGCGAGCTCTCGCACCTGCCGGGCAACGCCGCTAAAGTCATCGTGCAGCGTCGAATCATCCACCGTCCATCACCGCCTTCAGCTTGCGAAGCCCTCGGTGCAACAGCATCCGTACCGCGGGCTCATTCTTCCTCATCGCCGCCGCGATCTCCCCAAAGCTCAGATCGGCGGCGTAGCGCAGCAGCACCACCTCACGCTGTTCGTCGGACAATCGCTCGACCATGGCACGTAGCTCCGCCCGGCGCTCCAGGCCGAGGGTCCGGGACACGGGATCACCGTCGGTCGCCTCGTGGTTGACATCGTCAAGCGTACTGACGTGTCGATAGCGCCGGTAGTAGTCCACCACGCCGTTGCGGGCGATCCGAAAGATCCACGGCGCGAATCCGCCTTGCCTGGGCTGGTACGCTGGTATCGCCTCAAGCGCCTTCATGAACACCAGTGCCGTGAGATCCTCGGCGTCGGCGACGTTGCCGACTCGGTGGTAGACATACCGGTAAATCCGGGAGTAGTAGCGTTCATACAGCTCCCCGAATGCCTCGGAATCGCTCTTGGCCGCCTCGGCGATGATCGCGTCGCGCGAGTCCGCATCCGCGCTCACCGCCAGTGAGACGCTCAGCGCGTCATCCATGCGTTTTCCTTTGGCTTTCCATGTGCTACTACGTCGAAATCGATCTTCTGTAACGCTAGTCCCGATTGGGGTCCGGAGGCAATGAGGCGCGGGACGCTTCGTACATCACGATAGACGCCGCCACCGATGCGTTCAAGGATTCCACGCCGGTTCGCATCGGTATCCGCACTCGACCAGCCAGATGAGCCTGCGCCTCGCTGGAGAGGCCCCGGGCTTCACTGCCGATCACCAGTGCCGAGCTGGCCGGCCAGCGAAAGGTGGAGAGAGGAGCCCCAGCTGCAGCGTCCGTGCCGATCAACGCAGTCTCGGGCAGAGCTGCCGCGAGATCCTCCCACTCCACGGCCTGGTAAACAGGAAGGCGGAAGTGCGCCCCCATTCCCGCCCGGACGACCTTGGGCGAGAAGAGATCGACCGACCCGGGTGCGCACGCGACCCACCCCACACCGAAGGCATCGGCGCTGCGCAGGATTGTGCCGGCGTTCCCGGGGTCGGCCACCCCGTCGAGGATGACACCCAGAGAGTCGCGTCGGTGCGAGCCGAGTTGCCCGGGATCCGGCATACTCAGGACGGCGACGATTCCGCCCGGCGTCACGGTTTGCGCGGCGGCGGCGAGAACGTCGCTGGTTGCCGGGAAGGCACGCTCGGCCCAGCCCGCCAGCGCCGCGGCGATCCGCCGGCCCGCTTCCGAGCGGGCGAGCGATTCCGGGTCGAACAACACGAGCCGCGCCCGCTGCCCCGAGGCAATCGCCTCGGTGATTAGACGCACGCCTTCTGCCAGGTACGCGCCCTCTGTTCGTCGCTCCGACGCTCGGGCCAGCGAGCGGACGAGCTTGACGGCCGGATTCCGGACGCTCGTGATTCGCGCCGCGTCGGTGGCCAATGGTTTCAGCCCGCCGAGTCGGCGAAGACCGCCGAAGGAAACCGCCGTAGTGCGGCTTCGGCCCTACGAGGCGGGAGCTCGAACCTCACTGACGATGCGTTCGAACGCGGCAGGCTCGCGGACGGCCAGATCCGCCAGCATCTTTCGATCGATGCCGACATTGGCCTCGTGGAGAAGATGCATGAACTGGCTGTAGCTCAGGCCCTGCTGACGGGCCGCGGCGTTGATACGCATAATCCAGAGCGACCGCATGTCCCGCTTGCGCTGACGGCGATCACGATAGGCGTAGGCAAGAGCCTTGGTTACCGACTCATTGGCCGACCGAAAATGGCGACTTCGCGCACCACGATGGCCGGCAGCGAGCTTCAGAATCTTTTTATGCCGGCGGCGAGTTTCGGGGCCGCCCTTGACGCGTGGCACTCTCTTCTACTCCTTATCTCACCCGGAGGCCGGGCACCAGCCGCCGGATACGTCGCGCCGTGCCCTTGGGAGCCAGCTGCATGTCATCCATGGTGCGCAGCGAGCGCTTCGACTTGGCCGCCTTCTTGTGGTTCTGGAAGCCACGGCTCACCAGAATCTTCCCGTTGGCTGTGACCTTGATGCGCTTCGCGGTTGCCTTGTGGGTCTTTATCTTGGGCACGTCTACCTCGTCTCTGCTTATGAGACGCCCGCAGGCGTCGGGGCGGCCGGAGGCTGCCGCTGCTGTCGCTGGGGAGCTGGAGCCAGGATCATCGTCATTGCCCGTCCCTCGAGGAGGGGCATTCGCTCCACCGATCCGGTGCCTTCCAGCCGCTGCGTGATCTCGTCCAGAACCTGCCGGCCGATTTCGGGGTGAGCATTCTGCCGGCCCCGGAAAGTCACCGTTACCTTGACCTTGTCACCCTCGCGGAGAAAATTCTCGATGATCTTGGTTCGGTACTCGATGTCGTGCTCCGCGATGCTCGCTTTGAATCGCATTTCCTTGAGCGTCTGAGTCTTCTGGCTCTTGCGGGCCTCACGCTCCTTGCGAGTCTGCTCGTACTTAAACTTGCCGTAGTCGAGAACCTTGCAGACCGGCGGCTGCGCCATGGGGCTGACTTCCACCAGGTCGAGATTGTCGCTTCGGGCGATTTCAAGGGCACGCGGAAGTGGGACGATTCCGAGCTGCTCGCCGTTCTGGCCGATAAGCCGAACGTCGCGCGCTCGAATCTGGTTATTGACTCGCAGGTCCTTTGACGAGATGTGTCGATCCTCCTGAACAGCGCCTCTGCCCGACCACGCCGGCAGTACCATCCGTCACGGGCCGCCCGCCAGGGAACTTGAGAGGCGTTTCACAAAATAGAGAGAAGCAGCAAGGACCTTCCTCGCTGCAGCCTCCAAAATAGTAGCAAGCTTGACGCGTTTTGGGCAAGGGTCGTTCTGCGTCCAGACGCGACTTCACGCCGTTCCCAGACGGCTGAGCCGGGTCACGGGCCGGAGCTATCCTGGTCGCTCCAATCGGCTGACGCCGACCACTGATCGCACCAGCCTGTCTGCAAGACCTCGTCGCCGTCACGGTAGACGGTCGGCCGCGAGAAGTACACCGACTGCGGGTTGGCACAGGTGTCGTCAGGCGCCAGAGAGGCGCAATTTTCGCAGCTCTCCTCGAATGCTTCGGTGCCAGTCACCTGTCCCTGCAATTTGGTGCCGACGGTGGGACTCGAACCCACACGGCCGAGGGCCCCAGGATTTTAAGTCCCGTGCGTCTGCCAATTCCGCCACGTCGGCACGAACGGTCAGATGCCGCGATTCTACCAAATGGCCCGCGTCCCGCCTCCACGGTCCGGGCGGGCCCCCGCGCAGGGTGCCTCGCGGCCGCGGGCGGCCCGCGCCGTCAATGGGAATCAGCCAATTTGGTATGCTCGGGAGAAAGGTCGCCTGTCCGGTCATTCTGGGGATGTGCTGGAACTGGTAGACAGGCATGACTTAGGATCATGTGCCTTTTGGCGTGAGGGTTCGAGTCCCTCCGTCCCCACCACATCCTCCGTGGATCCTTCCCATCTTTCAACGCTGGCCCTCCGTCGGCCGGCGATTCTGTCTGAAGCGGTGGCATGGACGTCGAAGTAACGAAGCTCCCCGAAAGTCGCGTCGCGCTGAAGATTACACTCACTCCGGACGAGATCGAGGGAGCGCTGGATCGCACCTACCGGCAGCTCGTGCAGCGTGTCAACGTCCCCGGCTTTCGTCGCGGTAAGGCGCCGCGAGCCGTGGTTGAGCGCATGATCGGCCATGAGGTTTTCCTCCACGAGGCAACGGAAGAGGCCATCCGCTGGGGTTACCGCAAGGCCATCGATCAGGAGCACCTGGTACCGATCGATGAGGCTGAGATCGGGGCCGACGATGGTCACGGTCCGCATGTCCATGCCGGCGAGCCGTTTCACTTCGAAGCGAGCGTCGCCGTCAAGCCCGACGTGGAGCTGCCTGACTATCGCGCTCTGCAGGTAGAACGGCCGGCGGTCGAGGTCGCTGATACCGACGTCGAGGCGTTGCTGCAAGAGATTCGCCAGCGCAACGCCATACTCGAGCCGACGGTGCGTGCCGCCGAGCTGGGCGATGTGGTCACGATGAACGTCGTGGGCCGCGTCGGCGGCGAGGACGTGATCAACAACGAGGATGCCGACCTGGAGCTCCGCGCGGAGGACGAGGCAAGCGTCGACAACCTGCTTCCCGGCCTTTCGAAGGAGCTGGTTGGAATCAATCGCGGCGAGATCCGCGAGATCTCGCTGCCGCTTCCCGAGCTCTACCCGAACGCTGACCTGGCCGGCAAGACCATGTTCCTTCGCATCCTGATCAAGGAGATCAGGCGGAAGGTACTCCCGGATTTGAACGATGAATTCGCGCAGACCGTGAGCGAGTACGGAACGCTTGACGAGCTTCGCGGGGCGTTGCGATCGAATCTCGAGCTGGAACGCCGCATTGAGGCCGAGCAGGAGCTGGCATCGGCCGTCGTCGACGAGGTGCGCAACCGTACGTTCGTGGAAATTCCGCCGGTGTTGATCGAGGAAGAACTCGATCGCATGGTGGACGACATGCGCGATGCATTTCAAAGCCGCCACCTCGATCTCGAGCGCTATCTGGAGCAGACAAACCGCAGTGAGTCCGATGTCCGGGCCGAGATGCGAGAAGCAGCTATCCGCAACGTGCGTACATCACTGGTGCTTGGCGCCGTCGCCGATGCCGAGGGCATCGAGGTGACAAATGCCGAGATCAACGCGAGCCTCGAGGAGCTCTTCCGCGCCGTCAACACACCGGCCGCCGAGCGCAGACGTCTAAGACAGTCGACCGGCGTGCGCTCGAATCTGCGTAGCCGCATTCGGCGTCAGAAGGCGATCCGGCGGCTGACCGAGATTATGAGCGGCGGTGAGCAGGTGTCCGCCGAGGCGGCGGATGCAATCGTGGACCAGACCGCGGGAGCGGGAGAAGACGCGCAGGAGACACTCGCGGTGGAGATCGGCGGCTAGCCGCCAGGAGGCGTCATGGAAAGCTACATCGTACCGACCGTTATCGAAACGACAAATCGAGGTGAGCGCGCCTACGACATCTATTCGCGCATGCTCAGGGAGCGCGTTATCTTCATCACCACGCCCGTCGACGATACTATCGCCTCCCTGGCTACAGCTCAGTTGCTCCTGCTCGACAGTGAAGACCCGGATCGAGACATCAACCTGTACATCAATAGCCCGGGTGGCGTGGTCTACGCCGGGCTGGCCATCTACGACACAATGCAGCACGTCAAGGCAGATGTCTCCACGATTTGCATGGGATTCTGCGGCAGTATGGCCACCGTTCTCCTGGCCGGAGGCGCGGCAGGAAAGCGTTTCGCGCTTCCCAACTCGACGGTTCATATGCATCCCGCCGGCATGCAGAACCTCGGCGGCTACGCGCCCGACGTGGAGATTCACGCGCGCGAGCTGCTGCGCCTGCACGAGCGCAACTTTGCTATACTTGCAAACCATACAGGACAGCCGATCGAGCGAATACGGGAAGACTTTAGCCGTGACCGGTTCTTCAACGCCGAGCAGGCAAAAGAGTACGGTTTGGTCGACGAGGTCTTGATTACCGAGAACATGCCAATGGCCAGGGCGGGGAGTTAGGACACATGGCGGGTTCCAAGAACCCACGGGTGCAGTATCGCTGCTCCTTCTGCGGTAAGAGCCAAGAGCAGGTGCATCGCCTGATCGCGGGACCGGGCGGTGTGTACATCTGCGATGAGTGCATCGACCTCTGTCAGGAGATCATCGCCGAGGAGCAGGCTGCTCCCGCCGCTCAGCGCCTGCCGATTACCAAGATCCCCACGCCGCGCCGCATCATGGAGCAGCTCAACCAGTACGTCATCGGTCAGGAGCGCGCCAAGAAGGTTCTCTCAGTCGCGGTGTACAACCACTACAAGCGCGTCGCCGCCGGAATGCAGATCGACGACGTGGAATTGGGCAAGAGCAACATCCTGCTGGTTGGGCCGACCGGTTGCGGCAAGACGCTTCTCGCGCAGACGCTGGCCAAGATACTGGATGTGCCCTTCTGCATCGCCGATGCCACGGCACTGACCGAGGCCGGCTACGTCGGCGAGGACGTCGAGAACATCCTGCTGCGCCTGATCCAGGCCGCGGACTTCGACATCAGCCGGGCCGAGAAGGGCATCGTCTACATCGACGAAATCGACAAGATCGCTCGAAAGTCGGATAACCCCTCGATCACCCGGGATGTCTCGGGTGAGGGTGTGCAGCAGGCGCTGCTGAAGATCATCGAGGGTACGGTTGCCAACGTGCCGCCGCAGGGCGGTCGCAAGCACCCGCACCAGGATTTCATTCAGATCAACACGGGGAATATCCTCTTCATCTGCGGCGGCGCTTTCGAGGGCCTGACCCAGATCATCGAAAAGCGGGTCGGTAGGAACCGAACGATCGGCTACCGCTCCAGTGGTCCGCAACGCGAGGAGGATCTTCCGACCAGTGCCATCACGCCGGAAGATCTGCTCCAGTACGGCCTGATTCCCGAGTTTGTCGGCCGCCTACCGGTCGTCGTCGGCCTGGAGCCGCTCGACAAGGACACCATGGTCAGAATCCTGACCGAGCCGAAGAATGCAATTATCAAGCAGTACAAGAAGTTCTTCGAGCTGGATAAGGTCGAGCTGGTGTTCACCCCCGATGCGCTCGACCAAACTGCCATTCAGGCGCTGGCGCAGAAGACGGGCGCGCGCGGATTACGCAGCATCGTCGAGGAGACGCTGCTGGACATCATGTACGAGATCCCGTCGCGGAACGACATCCGCTCCTGCACTATCACCGACAAGGTCATCCTCAAGCAGGAGCGTCCAATCCTCGAACCGTCCGCTCTTCCCACGCGTACCACCGAGGAGTACATCGAGCACGAGTCGGCGTAGCCGGCCCGCTCTGTCTAGGGCAGCTCCAGGAACCCGTGCGGCACGCCTTGCGCGTCCCAGTACGTGCCGATCACGTGCTGGCGCGGCGTGACGGCCCACGCTTCCGTACCGGAAGAGCCGTCGTCGATCGTCGAGAAAACGCCGTTGTGCAGGATGAATCCATGCGAGCGGCCTGCACTGTCCGCATATCCACCAACAATATCGCCGGCTGAGCTCATGCCACGAGCCCAGCTCCCGTACTGCGGAGCCGCGTTGGGATCATCGATTGTCCGGTACGACCCCTCATGGAACAGGAATCCGTGAGACGCACCGTCGACGTCGATGTATTGACCCACGATGTCGCCCTCCGGATCGATGTGGCTGGCGATGCAGAGAGGACCGGCAAACGGATCGTCGATCGTGAAGAAGTAGCCGCCGCGCCGAAGGAAACCATGTACGGTTCCGCCGGCGTCGATATACGCGCCGACGATGTCGCCCTTCGGATTGATTCCGCTCGCCTCCGACCCATTCACGCCGGCCGGATCGTCAATGGTCGTGAACCGACCGCGGTGTCGCATAAACGCATGGACCACGCCGTTACTATCCCAGTAATGGCCGACCAGGTCCCGACGGGCATCGAGCCCGAGCACGAAGGTTCCCCCATTATCGGCGCTCGCTTGCGGATCGTCGACCGTCGTGAACCGGCCGCGGCGAAGAACGAATCCGTGATATCTGCCCGCGCCGTCGAAGTATGTGCCGGCGACGTCACCATTTGAGTTCAGGCCGTAGGCAAGGATGCCGGCTGCCTGCGGCGCGCTGATCGAGGTGAGCTGCGGATTGTCGGCGAGGGCCGCCGGCCGGGCGCTCGCGAAGGCTGCCAGGAGAACGGCCAGCGAGACCGAGACTGCCACAACTCTCACGCCCTTGTCCTCACCGCCCCCATCTCGCCGGGCCTACTCGCTGGTCCGAGGTTGCTCCCGACCGGCCACGGTCCGTCCCGCGGTCAAACGCTTGTACAGCGCGAACGCCAGGAGAGCGACGACCACCACCACGATCACGACATCGTACTTGCGCAGGCCCGTACTCACGTTCTGCCAGTTCTGACCGAGCGCGTGCCCTATCAGCGCCAAGGCGGTGCACCAGATTGCCGAGCCGATTGCGCCGTACAGGAGGAATCGCCAGAACGGCATGCGAACGACGCCGGCCGGCAGGGCAATGAAGCTGCGAATAGCGGGAAGGAGGCGGGTCACCAGGACGATCCAGTCTCCGTACCGGCTGAACCACGTCTCGCCGCGCTCCAGCTCCTCCGGCGACAGGAGCACCAGGTGCCCGTACCTTTCCAGGGCCGGGCGCCCGCCGTAGTAGCCAACGGCGTAGGCGACGATTCCTCCTGCGACTTCTCCCGCCGCCCCGATGATGATGACGGCCGGGAGGACGAACTTTCCTGCTCCGGGCGCCGACGAGGCGAGAAAACCGCTGAAAGGCATGGTCAGTTCGCTGGGTATGGGGATTCCGAATCCCTCGATCGCCATCAGCACGAAGATGCCCGGATACCCGACCGAGCTCAGGAAGTGACGAATGAAGGTGAGGATGTGCTCTTCGAGGCCAGCCATGACAAAGGCTTCTGATTGTAGTCGTGCCCGCGAAGGGGCGCAACCCCCTCCCTATAATGAATGCGTGAGTTTGGTAGCCGCGTTCGAGAGCTTCATCGAGCGCCTGATGGAGCGCTCCTTCGCGCGCGCCACGGGCAGCCGGCTGCAACCGGTCGAGATCGGAAAGCGTATCGTGCGGGCGATGGAGGCCTCACAGTCGGTCGGCATGGAAGGAGTGATCGTACCCAACGTCTATGACGTCTATTTGAGTCCGACGGACTACGATCACTTCAAGGCCGCGAGCGCCTCCCTCGGCGGGAACCTGGAGACACACGTGGCGCGGACCGCTCGTCAGCGGCGCTATCACCTGGTGGCACGGCCTCTGGTACGCCTCCATCTCGACGGGACCCTTTCGGCGGGTGACGTCGTCGTCGAGCCGCACCTCGAGGACGTTGAGGGCGACTTCGAGCCGGCCCCGGAACACACCGCGCTCCTGCCGCGCATGGACGGGCCTGTCGTCGCCGGTCCGTCTGCACCTAACCTCATCCTCAACGGCAAGTCCTACGCGGTTCTGCGTTCGCCGACCAGTATCGGCCGGCGGCCGGACAACGATATCGTACTCGCCGACAAGCGCGTGTCGCGGCACCATGCCGATCTCCTGCAGCAGGGCGGTCGGTGGATGGTTCGTGACAACGGCAGCACCAACGGCACCGCGGTCAACGGGAAGGTGATTCGCGAAGCAGTCCTCGGGCCGGGTGACACGATCTCGCTGGGCGGCCTCGAGGCTAGCTGGGAGCAATAGGCGCCGCTTGAGCGTTGACGACGCGCTACTGATAGGCCGGGTTGTCTTTCTCCTGGCGCTCTACCTCTTTCTCGTTCTCCTCGGCGTGCTCCTCTGGCGCGAGCTCAGATCGCGCGTCTCCCCCTCGTCGGAGCGGGCGCCATGCGACCTGCTGGTCGTCGAGCCGTTCGACACCGGCCTGGAAGTCGGCGAGCGCATCCCCCTCCTGGCGGTCTCCTCCATCGGACGCGGACCCGAGAACGACATTGTCCTCAACGACAGCTTCATGTCGACCAGCCATGCCCGACTGCTGTGGGACCGCAAGCGCTGGCTGCTCGAGGATCTGGGCAGCACAAACGGTACCCGAGTCAGTGGCAGACCGGTGCGAAAGGCGGTGCCGGTCAAGGAGGGGGAAACCATCGAGCTGGGCCGCGTGCGACTGAAGCTGGTGCCGGCGTGACCGCGCGCTACCGCGTCCGCTGGCTCGAGCTGCTGCTGCTGGTCGTCTCCGGCGGCATTCAGGTTCTCGGCTTCGTTCTCCTCTCGGTCGCCCAGCACAGGCACCTCGTCACCTCAGACCTTCGCTACCCGGTCGTCTTCATAGTCAGCACCATCGCCCTGAGCCTATGGCTGGGCCGTGCTGCCCCGGGGGCCGATCAATTTCTCCTACCCGTAGTCACGCTCCTCACCGGGGTAGGCATTCTCATGGTCACTCGCCTCGACTCCGGCCTGGGCCACCGACAGGTGCTCTGGACACTCGCCGGCGAGCTGGCGATCGCGATCGTGCTTGCGTTGCCGCGTAGCGTCACACAGCTTCGTCTGTACAAATACACCTGGGCCTCGATCGGATTGCTCCTCATCGTGCTCACCATTCTGGGGGGCACCGATATCAACGGCAGCGGCTACCGGCGGTGGATCGGCTTCCACGGCGTGTACTTCCAGCCGGTGGAGCTGCTCAAGATTCTGATCGCCGTCTTCTTTGCCGCCTATCTGGACGAGAAGCACGAGCTTCTCGCCTCCGCTCGTATCAGACTCAAGATGATCCGCCTTCCGCCATTTCAGTACCTCGCCCCATTGGTCCTGGTCTGGGGGCTCTCGCTGGCGCTGCTCGTGAAGCAGAACGACCTCGGCAGCGCACTGCTCTTCCTGGGGATCTTTCTGGCCATGATCTACGTAGGTACCGCACGGGCCGTCTATCCGGTGACCGGAATAGCCATGTTCGTCGTCGGCGCGATTGGCGCCTTTCACCTGTTTCCGCACGTACGGGACCGGACGGAAGTGTGGCTGAACCCGTTCGCTCACTCCAGCACAACCGGGTTCCAGCTCGTGCAGGGACTCATCGCACTCTCTTCGGGTGGCATCGGTGGCCAGGGGCTCGGACTCGGAATGCCGTACAAAGTGCCGGTGGTGACGACCGACTTCATTCTTGCCGCCATCGGTGAGGAGCTGGGGTTGGCCGGGGTTGTCTGCCTGCTGGCGCTTCTTCTCTTCCTCGTGTTTCGCGGCCTGACGATCGGCATCGGCAGCGAGGATGGGTTTCAGAAGCTGCTCGCTACGGGTCTTGTCGCCACGATCGCGATCCAGACTATTGTCATCGTCGGCGGCACTACTCGCTTGATGCCGCTCACCGGAGTCCCGCTTCCATTCCTGAGCTATGGAGGAAGCTCGGCGCTCGCCGACTTCTTGATGATCGGGCTCCTCCTCAAGATCTCCGCCGAGGCGGGGACGGTCCCATGAACGTGAACATCCGGCGACTTGGCGCCTTCTTCCTCGTCATTTTCGCGGTCATGGTCGGCGACATCACGTACTGGCAGGTTATCGCGGCCTCCAGCATGGTCGGCCGGGCCGACAACCCCCGCCAGCAGGTGGCCTCCCTGGAGATCCGGCGAGGGCTGATTGTCGATCGGAACGGGGTCGTGCTGGCGCAGCGAACCATCGACGCGGCAGGGCTGGTGCACCGCAGCTACAGCGACCCGAGCCTCTCCCAGGTGATCGGCTACGACAGTCTGCGTTATGGCAAGTCAGAGCTAGAGAGTACCTACGACGACTACCTTACGGGAAAGGTGCTTGGCACGAGCTGGCACTCGTTTATCGATCAGCTGGAGCACAAACCCGTCGTCGGCGACAACCTCACGCTGACCATCGACGATCGCCTGCAGCAGCAGGTTGCGTCTTTTCTGCCCGGTAGTCCCAGCGCTGCCATCGTGGCCAACCCTCATACCGGCGAGATTCTTGCGATGGCGAGCAATCCCGGTTTCGACGCAAACCAGGTAAGCGCCGACAACGCGTCGTACTGGAGCTCGCTGCTTCAGGATCCGCAGTCTCCGCTGGTCAACCGCGCGGTGGATGGGTACTACCCCCCCGGATCGACCTTCAAGGTGGCGACCTTGAGCGCCGCGCTCGACACTGGCGTCGAAACGCTGGACACCCAGTTCGACGGCCAGGCGGCGACGGGCCCACTCACCGTAGACTCCCACACCTTTTGTGACAACGTCATCCAGTCGTGCGCCCCCTTCAACAATCTGCCGGCGGGGGTTACCTCGGTCAGCCTCGAACAGGCACTGATGTACAGCGACAACATCGTCTTCGCCCAGGTGGGCCTCAAGCTGGGGAAGCAGCGGTTCCTCGATTACGCGCGCCGTTTCGGAGTTGACCAGACGACTCCCTTCGACATTCCAGTCCAGGTTAGTCACGTCGCCACGCCTGGCGAGACGTTCGATAACGTCCAACTGGCGAGCACCGCATTCGGCCAGGGAGGGTTGAATGTGACACCACTGCAGATGCTGATGGTCACCGAAGCGCAGGCGAACGGCGGGGTCATACCCCGACCGGTTCTGGTCAAGCAGGTGACCTCCCCTGACGGATCGGTGGTAAAGTCGGCGTCGTACGGCACGCTGTATCAGCCCGAATCGGCGGCCACCGCGGCGCAGGTGACGGCGGCGATGGTGCAGGTCGTGCAGGGCACGGGCGGTTCGGGATTCGAAGCCCAGATCCCGGGAATCCAGGTGGCTGGAAAGACGGGCACCGCGGAGACTGGGGGCAGCAGCCTTCCCCACGCATGGTTCGTCTGCTTCGCGCCGGCCGATCATCCCCGTGTCGCCGTCGTGGTCATCGTCGAGCATGGTGGCGAGGGCGCGTTCGTCGCAGCTCCCATCGCGCGGAAGATCCTCCAGGCGGCGCTCAGTATTCAGCAGTAAGGTGGCCGCCGGAGGCGAGCTGCCGGCCGAGCCCCTCTATACTGAGGTGGCGCGCGGCAGGTCCGCGCGCCATTTATCGGATTCGGCCCCGACGCCGGATCGAGAGGAGGACGAGGTCGTGGAGATCAAGACGGTCGGCGTCGTCGGCGCCGGCCTGATGGGGTCCGGCATCGTGGAGCAGACCGCGCGTCGCGGCTACAACGTGGTGGTCCGCGAGGTCAGCGATAACCTTGTCGAACGCGGGATGGAGCGAATCAATCGGTCTATGTCCCGCGGCGTCGAACGGGGCAAGCTCAGCGAGCAGGAGAGAGCCGCCGCCGCGGCGAGGATACGTGGCACGACCAGCCTTGACGACCTGGCTGACGCGGACCTCGTTGTCGAAGCGATCATCGAGAACCTCGAGCTCAAGCAGGAGCTCTTTCGACAGCTCGACGGAATCACGCGGCCGGACGTGATTCTCACCTCGAACACGTCGTCAGTCAGCATAACCGCTCTCGCCGCCGTCACGCGCCGGCCGGAGCGAGTTGCCGGCATGCACTTCTTCAATCCCGTCCCGGTCATGGGACTCGTGGAGCTGGTTCGTGCCCTGCAGACGAGCGACGAGACCATGGGCACGCTACGCCAGTTTGGCGAGTCTCTTGGCAAGAAGGTCATCGTCGCTCAAGACACGCCGGGATTCATTGTCAACTACCTCCTTGTGCCGTTCTTGCTGGATGCGGTACGCATGGTGGAGAGCGGCGCGGCAACGCCCGAAGACATCGATACCGGCATCTCCCTCGGGCTCAATCACCCTATGGGGCCGATTACCCTTCTCGACTTCGTCGGGCTCGACACCACGTTGTACATCGCAGATGTGATGTACGAAGAGTTCCGCGACCATAAGTACGCGGCGCCGCCGCTCCTCAGGAAGATGGTGAACGCGGGCTATCACGGCAAAAAGAATGGACGGGGCTTCTATGACTACAGCAAGTGAGACGGCTTTCGTGCACATCCTCGTCGACCGCCGCGGACCGGCCGGCATCATCACGATCAATCGGCCACGGGTGCTGAACGCTCTCAGTCACGAGACGCTGCAGGAGATTAGCAGTGCTTTCGATGAGCTCGTGGCTGACCCGGAGGTGAGGGCGATCATCGTCACGGGTAGCGGTGACCGCGCTTTTGCCGCCGGCGCCGATATCGCCGAGCTTCAGTCGCTCGCGACCGCACAGGAGGGTTTCGAGCACTCCAAATCCTCGCACCAGCTCCTGTTCAAGATGCAAGATGCTCCCAAGCCCGTAATCATGGCCGTGAACGGATACGCTCTGGGCGGAGGGTGTGAGCTAGCCCTGGGCGGCGACATCATACTCGCCTCGGATAATGCGAGATTCGGCCAGCCGGAGGTGAATCTGGGCATCATCCCGGGATTCGGCGGCACACAGCGTCTGCCTCGGCTGGTCGGCCGCACGCGCGCCCTTGAAATGATCTTCACCGGCGACCAGATAAAGGCCGAGGAGGCGTACCGTATCGGTCTTGTCAATCGGGTCGTGCCGGCCGACCAGCTACTCGCCGTCGCCGAGGAAATGGCAGCGAGGATTGCGCGAAAGGCACCGCTGGCCATCGCCATGGCCAAGCGAGCTGTATACGAGGGGCTCGAGCGGAGTCCCCGAGAGGGAAACGAGCTGGAGATGCGCTACTTCGGCGACGCTGTGGCGACCGACGACCGTAAGGAAGGGACCGCCGCGTTTCTCGAGAAGCGCGAGCCTGTCTGGCAAGGAAAGTAGGCTCATGCTGGCGGTCGTCGTCTCGGTGGGCAGCGAATTGCTGCGAGGCGACATAGTGGATACGAACGCCGCGTTCCTGGCGCGAGGTCTGAGCGAGCTGGGATTCGAGGTCCGGCGCGTCGAGCAGGCCGGCGATGATCTCGAAGACCTTACGGCGCTGTTTCGGACCCTCCACGATTGGGCCGACGTCATCGTCTCAACTGGGGGACTCGGGCCCACCCAGGACGACCTCACCCGAGACGCGATCGCAGCGGCGATCGATGAAGATCTCTTTCTCGACCAGTCGCTCGTCGCCGATATTGAGCACCGCTTCGCTGCTCTGCGCCGTCCTATGCCGCGCAGCAACCTGCGTCAGGCCTTGCGTGCCCCGTCCGCCGAATCGATTCCAAACCCGAACGGTACAGCTCCGGGCTGGTGGGTTCGACATGACTCGCGCATCATCGCCGCGATGCCGGGACCGCCGGGGGAGATGCAGCCGATGTGGCGAGAATCGGTTGAACCGAGACTGGAGGCGATGCAGGACAGCAAGCGGGCAGCTGCCTCATTTCTGACTTTCGGTCTCGGCGAGTCCACAGTTGAGGAGCGCCTGGGCGGCCTCATAGCCTGGCGCCCGGACGTGACCGTGGCCACGTACGCCAAGGCGACCGGCGTCGAGGTTCACGTCACGGCTCGTGCCGCCGGCCAGTCCGAGGCCGAGAAACTGGTGAATGAAGCGGCCGCCCTTCTGGAGGAACGCCTTGGTCCCGCCCTGGTGGGCCGGGGGGATGTGACGCTGGCCTCGGTTGTCGGCGAGGCGCTACGGCGCAACGGCATGTCCCTCGCCACCATGGAGTCTGCCACCGGCGGCGAGGTGGCAAACCTCATCACCGACGTGACGGGCAGCTCCGACTACTTTCGGGGCGGTGTGGTCGCGTACACACGGGAGATCAAGGCGGCGCTCGGCGTTGACCCGGACATCATGGATCGGTTCGGCGTGATCAGCGGTGAGACTGCGATGGCGATGGCACGGGCCGCCAGGACCTTGCTGGGGACAGACGTGGGGATAGGCGTGAGCGGCATCGCCGGGACGGACGCGGTGGAGGGAAAGATGCCCGGCACTTGTTATCTGGCGGTTGATGTGCGTGGCGCGACGCACATGGCGGAGGTCCACCGCCCGGGAAACCGTCGAACGGTCAAGGGCTTCTTTGCACTCTGCGCTCTTGACGCGCTTCGCCGCCAGCTCGACGTTGCGACCCGAGTGAGCCTATGAAGAAGCTCTGGAAAGATTTCCGAACCAACCTGATGTACTGGCGCTTCCGGAACATCACCCGGAATCGCCTCCGTCTGAAGGCCTGGTGGGCAAAGCGCCGTCCGGTCGCTCGAGCCGTGCCACGGCCCCACTACGTGCCGTACCGCGAGCGTGGCACCGCGTCGTATGTCTATCGCGGATCGCAGCGGCGTAGTCTCACCGCGCTACTCGTGATGGTCGGCTTGCTGACGGCCCTCACGGCCGTGGCGCAACACACCTACATCAATCCAGGGATCGTTTACGCGATCGGAGCCCTGGTAGTCGTCGCCGCGGTCTACTGGGCGCTGCGCGGCGTCTGACGACGTTACGTGGTTTGTCAAGTAGCCCTGTATAATTCTGCGGGCAGGCTCCGATTCCAGGGCAAGGACGGTCGACGATGCTGCATGGCGATCAGGTCTTAGGGCGAACGCGCACCCGTGCGATTCGCTCTGGTGTCGCACTGCGCGTTCTCGCACTGCGCGCTGAAGTCGCGACCGGCTCGGCCGAGCTCGCGGCCACCGCCCTCGTCGCACTCGCTCTGCTGTGTGGCACGATCGTGTTCGTCAGCCCGGGCCACTTCCGGCCTGTCGGCGCTCCGCCTCTGTCACTCTTCGTCGCGTTTGGAACGCTCAGCGCGCTCGCCCTGACCTTTGCAGCGTCGCTGCCGCTACACCGGCTGATTTCACCGCGCGGTCGCACGCTGCTCGGCTCGGCAGGCCTCCTCACTATAGGCGTTCTCGCGTCGATGGGCGCATGGGAGACGGCGATGTCGCTGCGCTCCATTCATGCCACCACGCCGTACAACAACGACGGCGCAGCGATGGATCTGTACGCTGCCCGTCAGGTAGTCCACGGCCACGACCCGTACCTCAAGACAAACATCGTCTATGCGCTGGCTCAGATCGATGCGCCGGCAACAACGACGACTCCGCTTATGGATGGCCAGTTTCGTGGGGCGCGCGCCTACCCGTCGCCGGATGCGATCGAGCGCGTCTTCCTCAATGACTTGCAGCGCGAGCCCAGGCAGATTCCTCCGGAGTTCGAGTCCAAGTACAACTACCCCGCGGGGTCGTTCCTCTTTATACTTCCCTTCGTGTGGGCCGGAATGCGCGACATGCGGCTGCTCTACGTCGTCGCGGTTCTCGTGCTCGGAGCCTATCTGTGGCGCAGGTCCTCGCGCGCCCTGCGGCCGCTCGTTCCGCTTCTGTTGCTTGCCAACGTGCCGCTCATCGTCATGACGGCCGGCGGTCAGCCTGACCCGTTGTACGGTCTGTTCCTCGCTCTGGCCTTCGCCGAGTGGCCGGGACGGCGATCCAGCCCGATCTTCATGGGCCTGGCCGTCAGCATCAAGCAATTGGCGTGGTTCTTCGCGCCGTTCTATCTGCTGCTGGTAGTCCGGAATCTAGGCTGGCGAGAAGCGCTGCGTCGTCTCGCCGTCATGTCCGCCATATTCGCCGTCACCAATCTCCCTTTCGTCGTCCAGGGCCCTGCGCAGTACGCTGCCAGCATCAGCGCGCCGATGTCTGATCCAATGTTCCCGCTCGGCGTCGGCGTCATCGCGCTGTTCGTGGGCAACCTGGTGCCGATGCTGCCCAAAATCGTCTTCACACTGGGAGAACTTGGGTCCTGGGGACTGTCAACTGTTCTCGGCACGCGTTTCCGTGTCCCGGCAGCGGGCCTCGTGGTGCTCGGAGCGTTTCCTCTCTTCTTCGCCTGGCGGAGTCTGACCAGCTACTTCTACCTGGTTCCCCTCATGGCGCTGGCGGTACTGCTTGCCGAGCACGATCGCGGTCCTCGCTACCGCTCGACATAGATCGTCGCGCCTTGAAGGTCGACGACCGGCCGGTACATCCGGCGGAGCGCGGCCGCAGCGGGACCAAGCGGGGGCCGGAGAGGCGCTACGAGCACGATCTCTCGAGCCGACCGCCGATCGACCGCGCGGCGCAACGTGTCGGTCTCACCCGGTACGGCGGGAGTCCGAACCGCCGACGTGTACGGTGTGGCGGGGAGGCGTCCACTGAGGACGTATATCCAGGGACTATTCCCCCATACCAGCAGCTTGCCGGCCGGCAACGTGCGAATCGAGCCGGCGATTCGTATATTGCGGTTGACTGTGTCGTCGACCTGCGCTCTGTACTGCGACGGCGATTCTTGATGCATCGCGTAGCGGACGAAGTTCGCGTAGTATTGCAGCCGCCGGGCGGTTATCGAATCGTGACCGCTGGCCGCCAGCACCCACCCCAGGCATGCGGCCAGTACGGCGGCGCCGGCGAAGGACGAAACGAGCCATGCCATTACCCTCGTCGGGCGCCGCACCGGACCGAGAAACGTTGCGATGGAGAGCGACGCCGGAGCCACCGCTTGCAGGGTGTAGTGGCCGAAGATGCGCCCGCTGAAAGCGGCTCCGGCCAGCGCGTAGATCAGCCAGATATAGGGAAATGGCGCGCGCCGCAGGGCGTGCGTGGCCAGCACGAGAAGACCCAATTTCACGCCCACGAGCCACGGCAGGGCGCCGCCGTTCCCCTGGCCGACGTACCCCAGGTCGTAGGCGAATGCGTCTCGCAGCATGCCGGTGAGGATTCCATCGACCGCGGCCACCCCGAGGACGGCGGCCGCCACCACGATCAGTCCCCCCGCAAACCAGGGAAGGGAGCGGCGGCGGTGCATTGCCAGCCACACCGCGATCGCGGCGGCGTCGAATGCCGCCACTGCCTTGAAGGTCGCTGCCAGTCCCAGTGCTACGCCGCCTGCGAAGCGGCGCTCGGCGCACACGGCGGCATAGACTCCAAGCGCCGCGGCCAGCGCCAGAAAGATTTCGGCATTGGCGGTCGTGCCCTCCAGGAACGGCACGCCCGTCAACAGCGCCGTCAGCAGGGCGGCGACCAGCCCCGACTCGCGGCCGCCATAGTGCGTGCCGATGCGATACACAACTATTACCAGTCCGAGCACCGCTATGGTGGCGGCCAGGCGGATCGCTGGAATCGAAGCCCCGGCCAGGTCCAGAACCCCCAGATAGAGCAGGTATATCGCGGGTGGCTTGTTCTCCCATATGCCGGTGTACAGGCCTGTGCCGTGCGCCATTGCGCGGGCGACCGCGAAATACGTTCCCTCGTCGTTCACCCAGGGCGGATCGAAGAATGACGGAATCCGCCAGAGTAGCGCTACCAGAAGGACAGCCGGGACCCCCCACCACGGATCGGACCGGCGACTCGAGCCAGGATTCGGGATCACGTAGGGAAGCCGTCGCGGCGTCGCTACGCGCATTCGTCGTGAGCAGGCTCATACTGCTGTACGTGAGCGCGGTCTACGTGGCCATCGTCAACGGCAGCAGTCTGGCTGCCTGGAATGCGTGGGATGGCCGGTGGTATGCAGGCATCGCGTCCCACGGCTACACCTGGACGTACCAGCCAGGGAAGTCCGCCCTGGCTTTCTTTCCTGTCTATCCGGCTCTGGTTCACGTCGCCATCACCGTCGGTGTACCCGAGGTGCTCGGCGCCATTCTGATCTCCAACGTCGCCTTCGTGGTGGCATTATTCTACGTTCACGCGGTGCTCAAGACTCGGTTTGGCGCGCTGAGCGCCGAGCGTGCTCTGATGCTGCTCGCGGTCTTTCCGGCCGCGTTCTTCACCTTCGCCCCCTACTCCGAGTCGACGTTTCTCCTGTGCGCGGTTGCTACCTTCTACCACGCCAACCGGAGGCAGGCGCTGACGACGGGCGGATGGCTGGCCGCCGCGACGCTGACGCGCCCCACCGGTCTCATTTTGATCTTGCCGGCGTTTGCCCTCCTGCGGCCGATTGGCCCGCGTTCTGCTGTCCGCTGCCTGGCGCCCGTGGTCGTAGCCTGGGCCGGGTATGCCGCCTACCTCGCCTCCCACGGGTCTTCGTTACGCGCGGTATACGCCGCTCAACGGCCGTGGCACCGGTCGCTCACCTGGCCGTGGACGGGCTTCACCGCTTCCCTCGACTGGTTATTCAAGCATGGCGGGTCCAATCCCGGATGGGTTGTCGAGAACATGCTGGGTGTCGCAGTGGTGGTGCTCTTCCTCGCGCTGACCGCGCTCGCCTGGCGATCTCTGTGTGCGGCCAGCCGGCTGTACATCGGTGGGTTCTGGGCGGCAGTCCTCTGCACGCCGCAGTGGCTGGACGGATACTATGCTCCGTTCAGCTCGACGGTTCGCTTCGTCCTCGTGCTCTTTCCACTCGCCGGCTGGGCCGCATCGCGACTCAGCGGCCGCGCCTTCGCCGCAGTGGCTGGAGGGTCGGCGGTCCTGGTAAGCGTCGGCGCCAGCGTGCACCTGATGGGCGGCTGGGTCGGGTAGTCTATGCCTCGGGGACCGCGTCGGGCGGCGTCGCGTCACCACCAAGCTCGGCTGGCAGCGGCTCGGTCTCGGCGATCATCTCCTCGACGGCTTCCTCGCTGACCGGCGGGTTGACCCTGACCAGGACCTCGTCGGGGGGTGTCACCAGGGTAACACTCGGCGGCAGTTGCAGATCGCCGGCATGGATGGCACCGTTGATCTCCGCGATTTGCTCGAGGTTCACGTCAAGTCCACCCGCCGGCACATCATCGGGTAGGCTCTCGATGTCCACGTGATCGAGTACAGTCAGCAGAATCCCGCCGTCTTTGACTGCCTGTGACTCACCGACCATATGGAGCGGCACACGCGAGGTTGCCCGCTGACGCAGATTCGGATGATAGAACTCGACGTGCAAGAGTTGGTTGCGCTTGGGGTCTACCGCGGTCTGTCGGACGAACACCGGGTTGGGCTGCGCCCCCCCGATTACGAGATCGATGAGCTGCGTCCTTCCTGAATGTCGCAGCGCCGCGCGCAGCGAGTGTGAGTCTATCTGGATCGACACCGGCTCCATCTGGTGGCCGTACACCGTCGCCGGAGTCTTGCCCTCGCCGCGAAGGCGGCGCACCTTCTTGCCGAGCATCTCGCGCCGCTCGGCTTCGAGCCGTACATGTGTGGCCATGCTGTCTCCTCTGAACACAAACATGGGCACCATGCTCTTCCCGCCGCACGCGCGGCGGAGCTGTGCCCGCTCCACATCATAACCCGCCTCACCGTTTCGGCCCCCTAAGGCAGTCGCTTGAACAAGTTTCGGAGGTCATTTGAGCTTCGCGCGCCGCCCAGCAGGCGCCTGACGCCAAGGATCTCCTCCAGCGTCCGCAGAAGCGAACTGTGGGTAAAGGTGGTGTGGCTGACGTAGCCGCGTTTCGCCAGCGGCGAGAGCGCGATCAGCCCGAGCGGTCCATCGCTGTCGCCGTCGCCTTCGTCCCAGGCGATAAAGATCACTCCACCGGCTCGATAGGCCTGCGACGCCTCGAGTGCCGGGACGGCGTGAGAGAGCCACAGATCACCCTGACGTATGGCGTCGCCGACCGGGGCACACGCATCGTGCATGTCGTCGCACACGTTCGGCGTGATGAAGTTGTAGCGGGCCACCCGTTTGGATCGCAGGTCTCGCGCCAGCTCCGTAAAGGGACGTTCGTGCGCGATACAGTAACGCGACCGGGGGTTGAGGTTACCTGTGACATCGGTGAAGTACACCATCGGATTGTGGCGCGTGGCGTAGCTTCCGGCGTCGGAGATCGGGCAGCTCTTCCCGTCTATCCCTTCTTCGTATGCCATCCAGGAGATGCCCGCTCGGGAGAGAAGTGTCGTGAGATGCGCGCCGGTGCGCAGACGGTGGGCAGCCGGGGCGGCATCGTCGGCGATTCCAAAGTTGGTTCCCGCCTCCAGCCAGAGATAGTTGGGAAGGCTGGGATGATTACCCGGCGGCGTAAAGTAGCGGTCGCCGAGCGCCCCATCCCTCAGTAGTCGGTTAATGTACGGAGCTGACCTGTTGCCCTCGATGGATGACCAGCTATGGTTCTCCATCATGATCAGGAAGACGGCGGCCGGAGGGCGCAGCGGCGCCGGAAACGCGGCGGGTCGAGTACTGAAAGCGCGGGGCGCGACGGCGCCGCCGCAACCGGGCATAAGCAGCACAATTAGTAGTGTCGCGGCGGCGAATCGCCTTCCTCTCACCCGGTCAGCGAGCACAAGCGCGCCCACCCCGAGGTCCCGCGCTCATCACCTCGGCCGAGTCAACGAGGGGTAGGGCCAGCGTGGTTCAAACGATGCCCCGATCCTTAAGCGCTTCCTCGATCGTTCGCTGCCCAACCTCTTCGAGCCGGTACGTCGCACGCACCGCCGGCATGCGGACGTTGACGATCTTCGTTAGGTCAATCGGCGTTGCGACCACCAGCACATCAGCCGGCGAGGCATTGATTGTCTCTTCCAGCTCGCGAATCTGGGCGTCACCGTAGCCCATCGCCGGCAGCAATGGACCGATGTGTGGGTAGCGGGCGAACGTGTCGGCGATAGTGCCAACCGCATACGGCCGTGGGTCGATGAGCTCGGCCGCTCCCTGAGCCCGCGCCACGACGACCCCGGCGCCGAACGACATGTCGCCGTGCGTCAACGTCGGTCCGTCCTCGACCACCAGGGCCCGCGCTCCGCTCAGGCTGAATCCGTTGCTCAGCGAAATGGGCGAGCGCGCCTCGATGATCGTGGCACGCGGATTGACCCGCGTCACCGCGGCACGAACCTGCGCCACGTTGTCGGCCGGAGCGGTGTCGACTTTGTTGATGACCACGACGTGCGCCATGCGGACGTTGGTCTCACCGGGGTGATAGCGCAGCTCGTGACCGGGACGGTGCGGGTCAACGACGGCGATATGCAGGTCCGGCCGGTAGAACGGAAGATCGTTGTTTCCGCCATCCCAGACGATCACCTCGTGCTCCTGCTCGGCCCGACGGAGGATCTTCTGGTAGTCGATGCCGGCGTAGACCGTCGAGCCCATCTCGAGATGGGGCTCGTATTCCTCCCGCTCCTCGATCGTGCAGTCATAGCGACCGAGATCGGCCATGGTGCGATACTCCTGCACTGCCTGAGCACTGAGGTTGCCGTACGGCATCGGATGACGGATCACGGCAAAAGTCTTGCCGTGGCGGCGCAGGATGCCGGCCACGTGTCGCGTCGTCTGGCTCTTGCCGCTGCCGGTGCGGCCTGCTGTGATCGCCACGACCGGACGGCTCGAGGCCACCATGGTGCTGTTCGGACCGAGCAATTCGAAGTCGGCGCCGGCAGCGAGGGCGGTCGAGCCTCGATGCATCACGTATTCGTGCGAGACGTCGCTGTAAGCAAACACGACCGTGTCGACCCGGTGCGCCCCCACCAGCTCCGGTAGCTGCTCCTCGGGGAAGATCGGAATGCCCTCAGGATAAAGCGATCCCGCCAGCTCGGGCGGATAGACGCGCCCCTCGATGTTCGGAATCTGGGTTGCCGTGAAACCCACCACCCGAAACGCCGAATTATCCCGGTAGACGGTGTTGAAGTTGTGGAAATCGCGGCCTGCCGCTCCCATGATCAGGACGCGCCGTGGCTCCATGCGTGCTCCTTGCAATTTCTACTGCGGGCTCCCGGCATCAGTGCCGTTGCGCGACCTCGGCCGCGTAGGGACCGATTCGCAGGGGGCACGTCAACTGGATCTGCCGGCACAGCGTAGCAGATTACTCGGCCGCGGGGACGTGTCCGCGGCTGACGCGGTCGCGCTTTACCGTCGGGAACCCGCGGCCGGGCAGCCACCAGTTCCAGCGGCCCAACAATCGCATGGTGGCCGGCACCAGGAGCGCTCGGATCAATGTCGCGTCCACCAGCACCGCGAGCGCAAGCCCCAGGCCAACTTCCTTGATGACGACCAGCCTGGCGAACGCGAAGGCGGCGAAGACCACGATCATTACCGCGGCGGCGCTGGTGATGATCCGCCCGGTCACCTCGAGGCCACGTGCGACACTTTCCTCGTTGTTGCCCGTCTCCAGGTACTCCTCCTGCACCCGGGTCAGCAGGAACACCTCATAGTCCGTGCTGATGCCGAACAGCACACAGAAGAGGAACACCGGCACGATTGAGTCGATATTGCCCACCACCGTGAAGCCCAGCAGATTCGCCAGATTCCCGTCCTGAAAGGCAAAGACCACGACCCCATACGCAGCGACGACTGAGAGGACGTTCATGAGCACCGCCTTGAGCGGCAAGAGAACCGATCGAAAGGCGATCAGCAATACCGCATAGATGGTGGCAATCACGAAGAGGATCACGAGGGGGAAGCGTGAGTACAGATAGTTGTCGAAATCCATCTGCCCCGCCGTCTGTCCGCCGATGAGTATCTCGTAGCCGGGAACCGGCTGAGATCCGCGCAGGCCGGCGACGTACCGCTCGGCGGACGCGCTCGACGGGTTCGAACGGAGAAAGACGGAGATGAGCGCCACGCTCCGGCGCGCTGCCAGAGTCCGTGCCTGCGCCCGCTGGCGAGGTGTCTCCGACTGCAAGGCGGCGAGCGCCGAGTCGCACGACCGGATCTGACCGGGTGAATTGACGACTGGCGCCGGCGCGACTCCCGCAACCTCACGGGAGCTGCACACCCTGTCGAGCACCGAAAATGCCGACTGCTCGTACGTCGCGACCGGTGTACCCGGCAGCCGGCGAACGACGACCAGCACGGGCGACTGGTTGGCGTAGCCCAGCTCGCGATTGAGGACATCGTTGCCAGCCCGGGACTCGACCGATGACGGAAGAATCTCAGGACCAGGGATGCCGACTCGGATGTGAAACGCAGGTATCCCCAAGATCGCAATCACGGCGCAGACCGTTGCGATGATAGGCAGCGGGTGACGCATCACCCAGTGCGACAGCGAGTGCCAGACGCGGCGCGGGGACAGGCGCCGCGGAACGACCGGGAGAAGATTGATGTTCGGGCCCAGGATGCCCAGAATCGCAGGCAGAAGGCTGAGAGCAACCAGCAGTGAGAGCAGTGTGACAATGCTTCCGCCGATGCCAAGCGATCGAAGCATGCCGACACCGGACAGCGCCAGACCTCCGAACCCGACACTCACGACCAGCGCGGACACGAGGATCGCGCGGCCCGAGGTGGCCACGGTGTTACCGACCGCGGTTTCAAGCTCCCGCCCAAGCGCCAATTCCTCGCGAAACCGATTGACCATGAAGAGCGAGTAATCGATCGCGACGCCAAGGCCGAGCATGGACGTGGTGTTGAGAACGAAGATGGACATGTCCATGCGCTGGCCGATGGCATAGATGATCGCCAGGGCGACCGTGACGGAGACAGGCGCCATCAACACCGGCACACCGGACGCCACGACAGAGCCAAAAATCAAGAGCAGCACCGCCAGCGCGAGGGGCAGCGTCACCAGCTCGACCCGACGCAGGTCCTGGTCGCTGACTACTTCCATACCGTGGAAGATGGCCGCCGGCCCGGTGATGTAGCCGCGCACTGCTCCATGCGGCAACAGCGCATCGAGAGGACCGGTGAAGCTAGCTCCGAAGTCTGCCTGGGGAGAACTGTAGACACGCTCGAATGCGGTGGTGCCGTCCGGTGTGACCGTCGGGCCCTCGATCCTGAGCGTCCTGCCGAACCGAGTGGAAGCCTCGCGGCGGAAGGCTTGGGCGTCCCTGAGGAGCGCGGCCCGTCGCGCATCCGGAGTTGTGAAGACGATGGTGAAGGTCAGCGCCTGGTACCCATACGCGGCATTCAGTACGTTGTAGGCCGCAACCGACTGACTCTTGCCGATGGTGTACCCACCACCGTGGAGCACGCCGGATACACGCGGAGCGAACACGCCGGCCACGCCGAGGACAAGCATCCACACCGCCACGACACTCCAGCGCAGCCGATACATTCGGCGACCAAGCGCACTGAGCATGGTTAGCTCCGTGGCAGCCGGGGCCGAGCGACGGCCGGAAGGTTTCGCCATCGGCCCGCGGCTGCACCGCGAAGGCCGGTGATGTTACGTGCCGGTCGGCTCGAGTACCGTATTGTCGATGACGTCCACGACACCGGGCAATTCGCCCAGCATCCAGGTAGCATGGTCCGCGTCCTCCGGGGAATCGACTCGCCCAGTCAAGACGACGATACCATCTCGAACGTCAACGTCAAGGGCGTACTGGGATGTCAACGAATCCTGACGTAGCGCCAGAATCGCTTGCTCGCGTATGTCCTCGTCACCCCGCGGGGGTGGGTCGTAGGCCGCTTCCTGTGCTGGAGAGAGGCCGAAACCGGTTGCCACGTGGATTGCCTCCTCGCCACCCGGCAGGACCGGAGGATCGATCGGCGGGACGTACGGCTCGGCATCTCGCACTGCGTCCAGGCTATCCACCGTGCCTACCGCCCCGGGAAACGGTGTGAGCTCGTCGCTCACGTCCAGCTCCACGGGCGAATGGCCCGACGGCTCCTCGTCGCCGCGGGGCTGCCACTCATCCCACTGATTCTCACGAGCCTCGTAGCTCTGATCGTTGCTGTTCATGAATTTGGTCGTCCTTTCCGTTAGCTGTGCGGAGCCGCCGCCAGCGAAACCCGTACGAGGCCCGCGTCGGACCGTCAGGGCGCGTTCGTTTCGGGACCGAGCACCGCACCCCGGTTGGAGGCCACATCCGGAAGGTCTGTGTACTCGTAGCCGGGGGTGGCTCCCTGTCTCGCCAGATATGACTCGGGCGGCACGTGCCACCGACGAGCGCGGAGCTCCGCCATGCCAACCGCGAGCTGCACTCCACCCACGGTAATCCCACGAATTGCCGCCACAGGGATGTACCAGTCGCGTATCAGCAGGCGTCCCTGTCGCACATGGATGAAGTCGAGGGCATGTCCCACGTCTTCCAGTCGGCCTAGGCGCCGCCCGTTTGTCAGCGACACGGGCATATGTCGGCAAACCTGCTGGACGGTCACTACGGCTCAAGCTCGCGCTCGAGCGCGATGGTCTCTTCCGCGCCGAGCTCCGCCCGGTCATCCGGCAGACCAGCATCGGGAGGAAAGCTCCGATCCTCAATCTCGCGAAGCCCCGCTTCCTGATCTTTCGTGTCCTTCTCCCCCGTCTGTCCCGATCGGGTCTCGCTCGGGATGGTTCGCGGCGTGCCGCCAGGACCGCCGTATGGTTCCTTCCAGTCGTCGGTCTGGAGATCGAGTTGCTCCGCCATGTCATTGACCTGAGTCGCTGAAAGGTCCGGTTGTGCTCCTGATTGATCCACTTCGAATTCTCCACCGCTGGTGGGACACAGTTTGTGCCGGCCCCGTGCGGTCTCCCGCAAGATATGTACCTGATCAAGAGTCAACGTCTCATCCAGGCTATTATGTCAACGAGCTCTCCTGCCCCTCGTCCCCCGCCTGCTCCATCACGTGCGTCAACAGGTGAGGTCCTTGCTTGAGGAAGACATGGTACTTGTGCCGCCCGCCACCCTCGATGCCGACGAAGTACACGTCGACTTCCCGGTCCAGCCAGTCGGGATCGATATCGTCGATCGTTGCGGGCAACGCGGTCTCGGCGAGCGTATATTCGCCCGCGTGGCCTTGCATGTACTCCCGCAGCTTCACGGCCTCGCAGCCCGCTTTCGTCCGTCCGTCGGATTGTAGTGGATGTGAGAGAGACTCCCTGCACAGGGCGCTGATACGCCGGTCAGCCCTTCCTTCGCGGCAGAATCCAGATCGTCGCCTCGCCGGCACGGACCTCGGAATAGCGGTGGCGCTTGAGGTAGTCCATAAAGCCTGGAGGATACGGCAATGCGTTGCCGGTGGTTGTGACCACGGCCGCCGCCCCCGGAAGCACATGCTCGAGACTGCGCGCCGAGGTCACGGTGCTCAGGTTCCAGAAATAGTCGGAGGCGGGCGGGCGATGCGCCAGATACGCGTACTCGAACTCGTCGGCCAGCACTCGCTGGCCCCTCGCCGTCTGGTTGTCGAGCACGCGGATTGCAGGTTGGACTCCAGACAGTGGAAGGAGACCAAGGCCGGCCTGGGCCGGCCCGATATTTGCGGCGGCCGCCCAAAGACCGAGCACCGCCGCCCCAACCAGGAGCGTGGTTCTTGGGCGGCGCCGAAAGGCTGTAACGAGCAGTGGCGCGGCGAGTAAGGCGGCAAACGGCGCAATGGGAGCAAAGTAGTGGTAATAGGCTTCGGCCGCGAAGATGAAGACCCCTCCCATGGCGAAGCCGACGAGCAGCCAGAGGGGAGCGCGTCTCCGGCGAAGTATTGCGTACGCCGCGAGTGGATTGAGAACGAGCCAGAAGGAGATCACGGCCGCGAGACGCAGTGGCGGTGCAGCGTGCACCCGCTGCACCATCTGCCAGGTCACGCTCTCCGCGTACAGATTCCGAAACTCGTGGGCGAGGGGCACCAGGAGACCCACGAGTGTCGCGGCTGCCCCGAGAAGCACGGCCGGACTGCGCCGCGGCGCGGCCATCACGTAGACAGGTAAGAAGACGAGCGCCGGGTACTTGATCCAGATCGCCAGCCCCAGGAGCGCGCCGGCCAGAATCGCTCCGGGCAGCGAGCGGCGAAGGAGCAGACAGAGCAGCCCGGCAACACCAAGCGCGGTGATCAGCGAGTCCTGGCCGATATGGACCGCCGCCAGCAGTGGAATCGGACTAGCTCCATACAGCATGCCCGCCGCGAACGCTACTCGATCCGAGTAAAGGATTCTGCCGATGCGCCACACCATCACCGCCGTGATGCTGTCGATCAGCATCAGCATGATTCGGCCACTGGGCCACCACAGATTGACCAGCGACTGGAGCTGGCCGAACAGCACGAGCACGCCCGGCGGGTGGAAGAACAGAAAGCTCCGGTAGGGCACGGCGCCATGGGCCATTCCGCGGCTCAAGGTAAGGATCACGAACTCGTCCGGATCGTACGTGTTCGCGGTCAAGGCGGCGAAGGCAAGGCGTAGCAGCAGCGCCCAGCCGAGGATCACCAGCGCGGTGCGCCGGTGAGACCACAGCCGAACGTGAACCCACCCGCGCGCGACGGCAGTCTCAATCCGCGCCAGTGCATGCCACTCGCGGCGCCGGAACGCCGCCCACATGCCGATCATCCGATTCCTATCCCTCCCAGCGACCTCGGGTGTCGCTTCACTTCCAGCGTAGCGGTCCACCGGCCGGTCGGTACAGTGGCTTCAGGCGAAGACCCGGCGGAATAGATCGCTTTGCAGGACGCCGTGAGGGTCGAGACGTCGCTTCATTGCCATGTATGCGGCAACCGCCTCAGGATTCAACGAGCTCCGCAGCGTCCCGCCTTCCGGCCCGAAATCCTTCGCCGGGTAGAAGCGTCCGCCCGCCGGTAGCACGATGTCTTCGGAGAGCCGGCTCAGCAGCTCCTGCACTCGCATCCTGTTCGCGGGCGTGACACGGTAGTCCAGGGCGAGCGAGTACCCGTCCACGCTATAGCCAAGCAGGAATGGGTCAGGCCGGTGTCGCTTGAAGACCGCCAGATACGGTACCAGACCGGCACGTTGCGACTCTTCGAGCAATGCCGCGAACACCGTTTCGGCGCTCGCCCTGGGCACGAACGCCTGGTACTGCGCGATGCCGCACGGGTGGAAGGCGCGCTTCCAGTTGGGCACGAAGTCGAGCATGAAATGGAACTGGGCGTGCGGGACGGCGAACGACCGACCGGACCTTCGCGAGCTCAAAGCAAAGCGCGTGGCGTTGAGAAGCCGCATCCCCCCGTCATTCACGCCGAGCTTCATGCCCCGCCACAGGACAGACCGCGGGATGAGCCCCAAGAGGTCGTCGGGCGGTGCCTGGTACTCGGGGCGCAGCGTGACGGACGCACGCGGGTCGTCCTCCACCGCGAACGCCGCTTGAACGATGCCCCGGCCGAGCGATCGGTCCCGTGCGAACCCATCGATCCAGCCGATCAGCTCGTCGGCGGTGTGGAGATACTCGTCCACCAGCGCGAACATTCCGCGCAGGGAAGGAGCGACACGCTCCTCGACACGGAGGAGACCCGACTGCACCCGGCCGAGACGCAGCGTGAGACTGAGGATAATGCCCAGCATGCCCAGACCCCCAACCGCCGCCCCGAACACATCGTCATCCTCATCCGGTCCGCAGGTCAGCACGCGTCCGTCAGGCAGCAACAGCTCGAAGCCCAATAGCTGTTCACCGAATGAGCCCACCCGCCAGTGGTTCTTCCCATGGACATTGGTCGAGGTGCAGCCGCCGAGCGTGGGGAACATGGTGCCGGGTACGACCGCGGGCCACCAGCCGTCTTCGAGTGTGTGCCGCCAGAGCTGTCCGATCGTCACTGCGGGCTCGGCACGAACCACTCCGCTCGCGGGGTCCCACTCCAGAATCCGGTTCAACCGTCGCATGTCGAGGACGATGTTTTCCGCGTTGAGTGATGTGTCGCCGTAGCTGAAGCCGCTCCCGCGCGGCACAATGCTTCGACCCGAGCGTTCCGCGATCTCGAGCACCTCGAGGATCCCGTCCAGCGACGATGGCCGGTACACGTACGAGAGCGATCGGGCCAGCATCGCCCAGCTCTCGACGAGCATCAGCCGCTCGGACGGCAACGGCCGGAAGGTATGATCTGGTGACTCGCGGCGCAGAATCTTGATTACCTTCCTCCAATATCCCTGGTACCGCCAGAGTGTACGTGAGAGTTTCCACCCGCTGCCCAACCACCCCTGACGCTTGCTGGTCGGGGTGACTCACTGGCACGGCGTCTGCGGGTAAAGACACAGGAGGCACAGACCGGTGCAGCAATCCGCGACCGAGACGGACATCGCGATCGACGACGGCACGGTCCGATTGCCGGCAATTCTCGGGATTCCCGCAGACCCTCATGGAGTGGTTCTTTTCGCTCACGGCAGCGGAAGCGGCCGTCTGAGTCCGCGGAATCAAGCCGTGGCACAGGCTCTGCAGAACGCGGGATTCATTACGCTCCTGGCCGATCTGCTCACCACCGACGAGGCACGAGACAGCCGGCGCGTGTTCGACATTCCGCTTCTTACCTCCCGACTTCTGGCGTGCACGCATTGGGTGCGCACCGCCGACGCCACGGCGACGCTGCCCATTGGGTACTTCGGCGCCAGCACCGGAGCTGGCGCGGCCCTTGCTGCAGCAGCGGGGGCCGGAGATCAGGTCGGTGCGATCGTCTCACGAGGTGGCAGACCCGACCTGGCGGCCCCGTACCTGCGTGACGTCCGTGCCCCGACGCTCCTGATCGTGGGAGGAAATGACATACCGGTGATCGATCTCAATCGGCATGCTCTGGCCCAGATATCGGGTGAGAAGGAGATGGTCATCGTCCCGGGCGCCACCCACCTGTTCGAGGAGCCGGGCGCCATGGAGCAGGTCGCGGCCCTGGCCCGCGACTGGTTTCAAACCCACGCGTACGCCCAGTAGCTGGCCATGAAAGTCACCTCATACCGGGGGCGCGCGCAGGGAAGCCGTATCGAGCCGGCAGTTAGCTCTGTCCGTCTCCCCGCTTCGAGCCGGCCCGGACGCCGCCGCGCCCTTTGACCTTACCATTGCTCGCTGTCGCCTGACCGGCTTCCGCCTTGGCCGTCCATGCCGGATCCTTTGCCACCACAAAGTCGCCCAGCACCAGATAGTCGAGACCCGAGGAATAGAACGTACGGATGGCGTCCTTCGGCGTGCAGACGATCGGCTCGCCCTTGAGATTGAACGACGTGTTCATGATCACCGGCGTCCCTGTGAGCTTTCCGAACTCGCTTATCAGGCTCCAGTAGCGCGGGCTCGCGTCCTTGTTGACGGTCTGGATGCGTGATGTATTGTCCGCATGTGTCACGGCGGGGATCTCGGATCGCCTGGACGGCTTCACATCGAAGCACAGTGTCATGAAGGCGGCATCCTTCGCGCCCTCGAAAAAGTCTCCGGCCGCCTCTTCCAGGCACGAAGGCGCGAACGGCCGCCAGCCTTCCCGGAACTTGACCACCTCGTTGACGCGGTCGCGCATCTCCACCAGGCGGGGATCGGCCAGGATCGACCGCGAGCCGAGCGCGCGCGGCCCAAACTCGAGACGTCCCTGAAACCAACCGACGATGGCGCCATCTGCCACCAGCTGCGCCGTCGTCCGCTCGACATCGGGAACGCGGGTTCCGGCGAGCTTGTAGGTACGTAAGACGGTCTCGATCTCGTCGTTACCGAACTGCGGTCCGAGATACACATGCCGGAGCCGGTACCGGGGAACGGGCGCGCCAATGGCGGCGTGGGCTGCCAATGCGGCTCCGACTGCCGTGCCGTCGTCCGTGGCGGCGGGCTGCACAAAGACATCGTCGGCGATGCCGGAGGCAAGGAGCCGCCCATTGGCTTTGGAGTTCATGGCAACGCCGCCGGCGAGGCAGACGTTGCGGCAGCCGGTCAGCCGGACACCTTCTCGCACCACCGAAAAAAGAGCCGCCTCGGCCGTCTGCTGTACCGAGGCCGCGAGATCGCGGTCCTCGTCTCGGATCTCCTTTTCCGGGTGACGGCGGGGGCCGAAGCGGGCTTCAAGTGGCGTGATGTCGTTCCACCAACGCCCCAAAACCAGCTGGGAGTCGAGTTGATAGGTTCCTTCTCCAACCTGGAGCACGCTGCTGAGATCGAAGCGCGGCTCTCCGTAGGCAGCGAGGCCCATCACCTTCCACTCGTCGCTGTGTCGCTCGAACCCGAGCAGATCGGTGAAGGCTTCGTAGAAGCTGCCGAGCGAGTTCGGCCATTCAATGACCGTCACAACCTCCAGCCGGCCGTTTCGGGCGTGATAGAGACTCGTCGCCTGGCGGGATCCACGGCCGTCGACGACCACGACCAGCGCGTCCTCAAACCCGGAGAGTGCGTAGGTGCTCCAGGCATGTGCCTCGTGGTGGTCGATGTACAGCAACGGTTGACCGTTCCGCAGTGGAAAGGCGCGTGTCAGCGCGCGCTTTCCATTCCCGTAATACAGCTCGCGGGCCATCTGCATCAGGCTGTCGACGGTCATCTTCGGACTGGGAGCTAGCTTCCGGGTCAGGCCGGCGCGGAAGGTGTGGAGCGGAGTGACAGCCGGACGGTTCCAGCCGAACGCGATCGCATCGAGGTCGCCGAACTCGATGCCGGCAAAGTCGAGCGCCGCCTGTAGCGCGAGCCGCGGGAAGCGCGCGTCTTTCTTGACGCGCGAGAAGCGTTCCTCCTCGGCAGCGAAGACCATCTCGCCGTCGCGAAACAATGCCACTGAAGATTCGTGAAGATAGCAGTTGATGCCAAGAATGTTCATCTTGCCTCCTTGCGCTCGGGGCCCGAGCCGAAAGGGAGCGCGCCCCGGTCCAGGGCAGCTCGCGCCTTTCCGTCTGCCGCCGGTCGCGTCCCTTGCCGCACCGAGCTGGTGATCGTACCTTCCCCTAAATGTTGTGCTCGACAAGCATACACGTCCGTTGCGCGCTCATGCACGTAGAACCGGGCCGATATTGTGAATGAACGGCCTGGCCCGTCAGCTGCCTCTTTGCGGTCTACGCGTCTCCCCGATGGGGCGAGAGCGAAGCATTCACCGTCTCATACAGCTGGTCGAGATTGAACGGTTTCGGCAATACCGAGATACCGTTCTGCATCAACCAGTCCTGGTGCTCGCGGAGGTCTCGAACCGCCGCTGAACACACGATGACGGGAATGTGGCGCAGCTCCCGATCAAGAGTGAGCAACTCGAGGACGTTCCACCCGGTCTCGGGAGACTCCATCCGAATGTCGAGGATGATCAAATGCGGCGGGTCGGCCTTCAGCTCGTCGTAGGCCTTGTCGCCCTCACGATGCGTGGTGACGCGCCACCCCTGTTCCTCGAGGACCGCGGCCATCATGTCGAGGAACACCGTGTCGTCGTTGACGACGGCGATTCGGGTCATCGCTTCCTCTCTCCTCCTCATACGCTAGCCGAAAGCACGCTTGTGCGCAATGCACTCGTTTCCCTCTTCCCGGCCGTCCGCCGGGCACCCGGAGACATCCGGCACGCAAGTTGCGAGGCTGCGCCGCACCGGGTGGGAGGCGCAGACGTGTGCCTGACCCGAGAGCGCGTCGACTGAGCCGGGGGTGACCTGCGAGCGCTCCGGACAGCTACATGCGCTTCCCGCTCAGTACCGCTCCCTATATTCTGGAAGTTGGCGAGGCCCATCGCGGGCAACCGAGTAAGAGCCATCAGGACGAGCGGGAGACGAGCGAACATGAGTCACAATGTGCGGGGCGTCGTCGCCAGGGCCAAAGGCGAGCCGGTTTCGGTCGAGACGATTGTGGTGCCGGACCCGGGCCCAGGAGAGGCCCTGGTCCAGGTCCAGGCGTGCGGCGTGTGCCATACCGACCTCCACTACCGGCAGGGTGCTATCAACGACGATTTCCCCTTCCTGCTGGGACACGAGGCGGCTGGAATCGTGAAGGCCGTAGGAGAGGGCGTCACCAACGTCGGCCCAGGCGAGTACGGCGTGATCGCCTGGCGCGCGCCCTGCGGCAACTGCCGCTCATGCCGCCGTGGATGGCCCTGGTACTGTTTCGACAGCCGGAATGCCAGCCAATCAATGACGCTTGAGGACGGAACCAGACTGTCGCCGGCTCTCGGCATTGGGGCGTTCGCCGAGCTGACGCTGGTCGCCGCCAGTCAGGTGGTCCCGATCGATCCGCGGGCGCGGCCGGAGGCTGCCGGACTCATCGGATGCGGCATAATGGCAGGGTTCGGAGCCGCGGTCAACACCGGCGAGGTGGGCCGCGGCGAGACTGTGGCGGTCATCGGCTGTGGTGGGGTCGGCAATGCGGCAATAGCCGGAGCCTCGATTGCCGGCGCGAGAACGATCATTGCAGTCGACGTGGATGGGCGCAAGCTGGAGTGGGCGCGCCGGTTCGGCGCCACCGAAACCGTGAACGCGCGAGAGAGCGACCCGGTCGAGGCTATTCGCGATCTCACCGGAGGGTTCGGCGCGGATCTGGTGGTGGAAGCCGTTGGCCTCCCCGAGACATACCGTCAGGCGTTCTTCGCCCGCGACCTCGCCGGCAGGCTCGTCCAGGTGGGGGTGCCCTCTCCCGAGATGACGATTGAGCTTCCGATGATCGAACTGTTCGGCCGCGGCGGTTCGCTCAAGTCGTCATGGTACGGCGATTGTCTACCGACCCGCGACTTTCCCATCCTGATCGACCTCTATCTGCAAGGCAAGCTTGACCTCGACGGCTTCGTCTCCGAAACCATCGGCATCGACGAGGTCGAGGAGGCATTTCACCGCATGGAACGAGGGGAAGTCCTGAGGTCCGTGGTCGTCCTGTAGGCGCCGGCCGAACGCGGCCGCACCCCGGCACCCGGTCCCACGGCTGCCCCGCCGTGGGTCGAGCACGGGATTCCGCCAAACCGCGCCGGGCCGGCTTCCTACTGGGAGCGACGGGCCGTGACGAAAACGGTTACGGCCATCGAGCCCAGTACGGCGATCGCGCAGAGGGCGTTCACGACGCTTTGATGCGGAGCACCGACATCAGCGCCGATAAGTGTGAGCGCGAAAGCCAGGACTGCCGTCCCAGCGAACAGGAGCATGATGTTGTAATCGGAGGTGGTCATGGCGCATAGTGTACCCCCTGCCGCAATCTGTCTGCCACCCTCGATCGCGCCCCGCTAATCTTGCTCTCTCAGCGGATCCGCGCGGCATCCCGACGCTCCCACACCGCCCTCAGTGCTCGAGCGTGAGGTCCTGCACTGCGTCCAACACGCGGCTCCCAGGATTGCGCCCAGGTATGTACCGGCGAGCCTGCCCCCTACCCGGGGGCGCCCCGCTTCGAATCGACTCTTCCACCGACCTGGCCGTCTCCGGCCACGCCCGATCGATCAGGTCAATCGGGTCGGCTGCGGCCACGTTCTCCTCTCCAAGACCCAGGTGCTCTGACCAGAGCCGGATCCGCAGCGACCGCGCCACATCCGGAGCGATTCCATGCACGTTCATCTCTGCGTCGGTCGCCAGTCCTCGCCGGTTGAGGTTTGCCGACCCGATCGAAAACCATTCATCGTCCACGATCGCAACCTTGGCGTGGACATAGATCGGTACATGCCGAAACCCGGTCGCGCCGATGGCAGGACCGCTCGCGTACAGCGAGTAAACGTGGACGAATCCGCGTCCCGCGTCAGCCTTCGCGAAAGCCCGCACGTGTTCGTCGTTGTCGTACTTTCCGGTGTAGGCCTTCGCCGGCAATACCAGTACGACTCGAAGCGGCGTGGCGCGTGGGCGGCTCATCGCATCCATCAGCGCCTCCACCACCTCGGGTGACCAGATGTATTGATTCTCGAGGTAGACGAATCGTTCGGCCCGCCGAATGGCGGTGGTCAGCGCGTGAAAAATTCCGAACTGGCCCGAGGGCGCGAAGGAATAAAACCCTCTGGGGATGGTCCGCACGATCTGGGCGGCCGTCTGCCAGGCGGGGTCGAGCGGAGCCGGATCGAGCGGGACGAGTGACTCACCGGTAACCGCCTGCCACCGCTGGCGGAAATTCGCCTCGACGTCGCGCACCACCTCTCCCTGCAAACGCGTCTGCGCGTCGTGCCAGTTCGGGCCGAAGCGGAGCGGATGCGCCGCTGTGTCCCAGCGGTCGCCCTGAAAGGTGGTCAGGTCCATCCCGCCGACATAGGCGATGCGTCCATCGACCGTGACCGCCTTCTGGTGCTGGTCGTGGCTGAATGGGGCACTGAAGTCCAGGGCGCAGCGGACGCGCGGCGCGATCCGCAGCAGCGTGCGCCGTATTTCCTCGACCATGTGCCGGTTCGGCTCAAACAGTGCGGGCGCTCCACACCAGAGCAGTACGTACACCTCCGCATGCCGCGACACTTCGGACAGCACATGCGCCAGCAGCGAGTCTGGCTCGCCGTCGCCCCGCTGGAGTGGCATGAGCGGGGTGAGGCACCAGCCGGCGATCGTGACGCGACGTTGGGCGGCGAGAAGCGTCGGGTAGAGGTCGCCGAAGTACTCGTCCCCGTGTAGCAAAGGACGCACATCATTGTGAAGCCGCGGCGGGAAGTCGCCGCGGAACCACCGGGGATCTTTCCACGGCGCGGGAAGGGGAGGTAGCCGGGCATTCGGGTCTGATTTCAGCGCGGAGCGACGCCGGTGAAGCGGGCCGGCCAACCTGCGGACCGGCATGAACACGAGTCCACTGAGACGCGCGGTTCGTCCAAGGAGCTTCTCCATCGTCAAACCTCCTGGACCGGCCGGCCGTGCAGGCTCCTGCGCTCAGCGCTCATCGGCGGCCAGGAGGCGGGTCCAGCGGTTTCGCGCCCACCCATAGAGATGCGCGAACAGGATCACCCAGAACAGGCCGAGCATAAGGCCCGCCACGGTGTCACTGGGCCAGTGCTCGCCCTCGAGCACCCGCGACACCGGCATGAGGACGATCAGGAGCACGAGAACCACGCGAATCGCCCACAGCAGTGCCGGGTGGAAGGCATGGCGTACCTGATAGGTCAGGAACAGGAAGAGGCCGTAGACACTGGTCGCGTATGTCACATGCCCTGAAGGGAAGCTGAAACTGGACGTGATGATCTGGACGATGTGGATTCCGTGGTCCGAGGGTCTCGGCCGGTGTACCCATTTGCTGAGCTCCAGACGGGTCAACGAGGACGCTCCCGCTATCAACGGCGTGAGGATAGTGTCAAGCCACCGCCGCAGATACAGAAACAGTGCGGAAATCACGATCAGCGTGATCGCGGTCGGGACCGGCCAGTGCAGCGTGCTGACCGCCTCGAGCGGCGCTGCGAGCCACTGGTGAGGCAGCACCGACTGCTGTACGGCACGTTCCATGCCCACGTCCCCCGCGAGTGGAGCGGGATGTCCGCGGACGGCGACCGAGAAGACGGCCAGCAGGGCCAAGAGGATGCCTTCCGCGGCGAGAAAAGGCAGATGCGCTTCGATCGGCGCGCGTGCTCCCTCGCCAATCGCTCGACCGGGCCGGGCATCACGCAACGTCATCGCGCTCCCCGCTCAGGATCCATGGCACATGACGCTTTCTCGCTCGGCCCTGTGCTTCACTTCCCTTGCCTCTCGCATTCGGTGATCCGCTGGAAGAGGCTTCGCGTATGTATAAGTGATGCACAATAAGTGCATAGCATCGACAGGAAGGGAACCGAGATGACCGAACGCGAACCGAACATGCATGTACACGTACAGGAGGGCCGATCGAGCTCGTCCATCGCGACGGAGCTGCTCGAGTCACGCCGCAGCCGCGCCCACTTCTTGACCGGCGCCGCCGCCGCAGCGGCTGCCTTTGGCCTGGCCCCGGGCATCGCATCCGCGGCAAAAATGAGCGCCGCGCTGGACAAGAAGGGACTCATGGCGGAATCGCCGTCCACGATCCTAAATATCGCCGCCACTGCCGAATCGGCAGCTGTTACCGCGCTGTACCACGTCCACCTCGCCGTGAATCAGAACCGGCTTTCCGTTGACGGAGTCAAGGTGCCGGTTCCCACCCTGGTTTCAATCGTTCGCGCCGCACTCCGCGAGGAACAGGATCACCTCGCTTTCATTGTCGGGGCTGGTGGAAAGCCGCTCTATACCAGCTTCACATTTCCGCAAGCGATCTTTACTCGGGCGATAGACACGCTGACATTCTTCGAGGAGGCTGAAACGGTCTTCATCGCCGCCTACATGGCCGCTACCAGGGAATTCGCCAACGGCGGGCATGGCAAGCTCGCGCAGTACACGTTCCAGATCGGCGGTACCGAATGCGAGCACCGCACCTTGATGCGGGCCGGGCTCGGGCACATGCCTGCCAACAACAAGTCCTTCGAGACGAACCTGTTCGGTCGCGTCGCGGGCGCGGCCACGACGCTCGAACGGCTCGGCATCTTCAAGCCAGGTCTGGACTACCCCGGCGGCGCCGCCGTCGACAGCCTTCTCGCCACAACCGTTAGCCGCGACCGCAATGCGGGTGTCTCCCAGCGGAAGCCCTGAGTACGCCGCACTCCTCTGGTTTGCGGGCCGCTCGGCCTCGAGCTCTGAAACAGACGGGGCCGAATTGCGGCTTGCTATACAATGGATAGTGACCTGACGGCGAAGTCGCGGAAGGGCGGGAAGGGCGAAGCCATCGAGGTGCCGATGCGTGAGGCGCCGGGCCGAGGTTTCCGGGCGCCGTGCCGCGCTGAGCCGTCAAACAAAACACCGATCTCACCCGAGGAGCAGATGACGACCAACCAACCAACCGAACGCGTGGAATTCTTTTTCGATCCACTGTGCCCCTGGGCATGGCTTACCTCACTCTGGATTCGCGAAGTACAGAAGCATCATCCCCTTCATGTGGAGTGGAAGTTCTTCAGTCTGGCCGGGATCAACGACCGGGCTGACGAGTGGCACGGACCTCTGCGGATTGCCGCACTCGCCCGACGGGAAGGGGGGAACGACGCGGCCGGCCGCGCCTATCTCGCCCTGGGTCGGCTGTTCCACGAGCGCAGCGACTCGTTTGATCAGATCGGCGAGCTTGCCGAGCTCGCCGCGCCCTATCTGGAAGACGTTGGGCTGCCGGGCGACCTCTCCTCGCGCGCGCTACAGGACGAGTCCACGCTCGAAGACGTCCTGGCCGATCACCGGCCGGCGGTCGAGAAACTCGGCGCCTTCGGTGTGCCGTGGATCGTCGTCGAGGGTGACGAACGAGGCTTCTTCGGTCCCGTAGTAGGTGAAGATCTGCGCGGACAGGAGGCAGTCGATCTGTGGCACCACTTCCGGTGGATGGCAAATCGCCCGTACCTCTACGAGCTCAAGCGCGGCGGCCGCAAACGCCTGCAAGATCTGAGCGGCCTCTCCCTGCGCTTCGGCGAGCCAGTCAGCGCCGCCCGCTAGGTTGGATTCGGCTCCGCGCGGAGCCTCTCCAGCGTCGGTCACCTCCAAGAATCCATCGGCGATGCCGGGGAGCCCCAGCCGTGGGCTCCCCGGCGTTGTGCAGAGCCGCGCGCCGGTCTGTCGGGCGGATGTGCCGCCGAGGACACATGCGACTCGCTCACTTCACCTACCATCATCAATTCGCGCGATTCGGGCCAGAATGAAATGGGTGAGAGCGATCGCCCGAATCAATGGGTAGGAGACGCGCATGGACAATCACTCGGCATCGACTTCCAACGCGGTCGGGAGCGGCGGCCGACTTGCGGGCAAGGTGGCAATTATCACCGGGTCGGCAACGGGAATCGGAAAGGCCTGCGCCATCAGGATGGCCCGGGAAGGCGCCTCGGTCACGATCGACTACGTCGGCAGCACGGACGACGCGAGCGAGGTGGTCGAAGAGATCGAGAAAGCGGGCGGGAAGGCCATTGCCGTGCAGGCCGACATCAGCCAAGAGGATCAGGTCCAGCATCTCGTCGACGAGACGGTCCAGCGTTTCGGGCGCCTGGACATCATGCAAAACAATGCCGGTTGGGAGCAGAAGCACCCGTTCCTCGAGATGCCGTTCGACACCTACCAGAAGGTGATCGCGATCAATCTCACCGGCACCTGGCTAGGATCGCAGATCGCCGCCCGGCAGATGGTGAAGCAGGGCCACGGTGGCCGGATCATCAACACCTCGTCGGTCCATGAGGACGTTTCCATGCCGACGAACGCGCCCTACTGTGCCGCCAAGGGCGGTATCCGCATGCTGATGCGCACCATCGCCGTCGAGCTGGCGCCGCACAAGATCACGGTGAACAACATCGCGCCCGGCGCCATCTTCACCCCGATCGACGCGGAGATCGAGGCGAACCCGAAGCTGGAGGCCGAGCTGATGTCGGAGATTCCGCTACGACGCTGGGGGAAGCCGGAGGAGGTTGCCGCGCTCGCGGTGTTCCTCGCTTCCGACGAGGCGTCGTACATCACCGGAGCCACCTACTTCATCGACGGCGGAATGTCGAAGCAGTCGGGCAGCCTATAGCGCGTAGAATGATCGTGCCCTGACGTGTGACGTGAGGGCCGGTAGATCCTTCCTGTGGCAAGCAGTGTGGGTCACGCAGGCGGGAAGAAGGGAGGAAACCGGCTGCGCCGTACGGTACGCAGTGGATGATGCGGCGCCGCTGTTTCGGCAGCGGTCCGGCGGGAGGAATAGTCAATGCGCATGGAACTCGGCACACAGTCTTTGACCCGCTCGAGCCGGCTTGGGGCTGCGGCGGCGATCGTTGCTCTGGGGCTCAGTCTGCAACCTTCAGGCGGTGGAATTGCGCGGGCGCAGGGAAACCCGACAGCGCAGCGGATGGTACTGCCCGCGGTAAACGGCAGCTCGCGCAACTTCTTCAAGCTGCCGATGCTTACACCTCGGCAGGCCCATGCCGGCGTGCCGCGGGCGCTGCCCTTGCTACCCCTCGGGCGGCACGTCGCCATGCCGAGCCCTGGTGCAACTGCACCATCGGGAAGGTTCGAGCCATCCGGCAGCGCGCCGACCATCCTCACTAAGTTCAATGGCATGGAAGACTCGCCGGCAATCTGCGCCTACTTCGGCGGCTGCCAGCCGCCGGATATGGGTCTGGCCACCACCCCCTACTACGTCTTCCAGGGCGTCAATAGCTCGCGTGCCCTCTACAGCAAGAACGGCTCTCTACTCCAGGAGGTGAACGACCAGCAGTTCTTTGGTGTTCCCAATCCGCAGCCGGCCGGCTGCGACCCGAACGGTCCGTTCCTGAGTGACCCGCGCGCCTTCTACGATCCCAACGACGGTTTGATCTGGACGGCCGATCTGCAGATCGAGGGTGCCTTCGGGATCGCGCCGCAGTGCAATTTCCTGTCCAAGACGTGGGTAGCCGTCCTCGATCCGGTCTCGGGCTCGATGCACGTCTACAGCTTCGATACGACACTGGGCACGTCGAACGGCAACGATTACACCGAGCTGGGATTCAACGCCACGTCGGTTGAGTTCTCGATGAACATGTTCAACCAGCAAGGCACCGCCTACGAGTACGCCGAGACCTTCTCGCTCGATAAGCACGCCATGGAGGCCGGGCGATCGGTCACGCCGGTTGTCTTCTACAACTACATGGCGAACGGTGTCGCGGTGGACACCGTCCAGCCGGTGGAGACCGAAACCACGGTGCCCAACGACCCGACCGTCGAGTATCTCGTCAACTCCTTCAACATGAACGGTGACGGTACCAACGACTGCTTTACGACCCCATGTAGCGGGTTTGTGCAGTGGACGATCAGCAATCCGGGCAGCAAGTCGGCGAGTATCGCCGGAACGGTGGTGCCGTCGAGTCAAACCTACATCTCCCCACCAAACGCCGACCAGCCGGGCTGTAGCCAGTGCATCGAGACAATCGATACTCGCATCACCGGGACCCCGGTATACAGCCTGTCGACCGGCACGCCGCTGATCACCTTCGGCCTCGGTACGGCGGTGAACAACAGGACGCAGGTTGTGCCCGGCATACTGTGGGGCCAGATTCAGCCCGTAACGTCAACCCTCTACCAGGCCGGCTACTTCTACTTTCAGGGGGATCGCGACGCGTCGTTCCCAGCCTTCATGCCCGACAGCTCCGGTACCCTGTACATGGTGTTCGACACCATGAGCAGCACTCTTAACCCGAGCATCATGGTGGCGTCGCGCGGCCCCAGGGCGAAGCTCGGCACCTTCGGCGCGCCGGTATTCGTCCAGAAGGGGCTATACCCGACCTGCGACTCACGGTGGGGCGACTACGAGGCGGCGTCGTACGACGGTTTCTCGACCAACCACGTCTGGATTGCCTCGCAGTACTCGGGGGCGCCCAACCAGGTCTGTCCATCCGGCGGCGACTGGGCAACCACCATCGCTCAGATCAACTGAGTCCAGGCCCCGCAGCGCATGGGCGAGCGCCACAACTCCGTGGCGCTCGCCTCTTCCTGGCCAAAAAAGGCTCGGCGGCGCGAGCCAGGCAGGTCTCCGTGCTCGCGCCGCCGCGGAAAGGAGAGGCGAAATCGGTTCTCCCCGCTTCCAGTAAGACACATCGGCCGGCTGGATGCAAACTCCTGCGGATCTTGCGGCATCCGAGCAGTCGATAGACGAGGCGGTGATGAGTGCGCATTGACCCCGGTCGGCGACAATAGTAGCATGGAATCCACCGACGCGGCGAGAGGAAGCGAGTGCGAGTCGAGTCGCTGGTCAGTCTGGTCCCCGCCCTGGCAGAAAATGTGCGGAGCATCAGGGCGCTGGACGGCGGAGTCACGAACCGAAACTTTCGGGTCGACGCGGGCGGCGCCAGCTACGTATTTCGCGTCGCCGGGGAGGCTAGCGCGTCGCTCGGGATCGACCGCGCGCTGGAGCACGACTGCGCGCAAGCGGCTGCCCGCGCCGGCGTCGGTCCAGAGGTCATTGCCTATATTCCCGAACAGGCTGTTCTCGTCACCCGGTTCGTCGACGGCCATCCTCTCACGCCGCAGCTCGGCCGCGAGCGCTCGATC
>DATGJB010000101.1:0-3591 GCA_035295425.1 Chloroflexota bacterium
CGACCATGTCTTCGACTTCCCAGTGGCCGAGGTTGCCCCAGATCTTGCGCTCGAAGTCGCGGCCGAAGGTCGTCGAGCCCCGGTAGTTCACCGAGCAGAACGCGAAGCCATGATCGAGCCAGGCCTGGCCGTCCGGCATGAACACGTTGAGCTGGACCGCGGTCGGGCCGCCGTGCGTGTGCAGGATGGTGGGATGAGGACCCTTGTCCTCCGGCGTGGCCACCCAGGCCTGGATCTCCGTGCCGTCGGCGGAAGGGAACGTGACCGACTGCCAGGGACGACCGGGAGGGACCGATGCCGCGGGCAGCACAACGGCCTTCTGCTCGCCGGTCTGGGCATCAAGCACGATCACCTGGTCTGCCTGGGTCGAGTCCTGCCATTGCACGGCGATATCGCCGTTGGCGAGAAAGCTGGCGCGCGAAAATGTGCCCTCGGGATGCGCGAGGGGCCGCAGCTCGCCACCCGCCACGTTATAGAGCCAGAGCCGTTGCGCCGCCCGCCGGATCTGGCAGACAAGGATCTGGGCCGCGTCAGGCGACCATGCCCAGGCTTGTATGTCGCCCTCGAGCTCGTCCAGCGACAGGTCGATGCGCCGACCACTGCGCGGATTCCAGAGGAGCGGCCGCGCCGCTCCGCTCCGGTCGGTGGTGGCGAGCATCCGCGAGTCGCCTGAACGAGGCGAAAACGATCCCGGCTCGATGCTGCCGTCCTCGCCTTCCCAGAGCTCGGCGATCTTTTCGCCGGTCTCCGGATCGAAGGCTAGCAGGCCCAGCGCCAGCTTCCCCTCGCGGGCCACCGCCCAGACGGCGGTTTCTCCATCGTGGGAAAACACCGGGCCGGTCGCCAGTGTAGCGCTGCGGTGGAGGAGCCGCGGTTCATCCACGCTACCGCCATGTTCCTGATTCAGGACATAGAAATCGAATCCCGCCGGTCCGGGGACGGTGAGCCCGAGACGGCTGCCGGAGGCGCTGGCCCCGATCGAGCCCATGGCGTGGGGCGGAAGCGTCGGCGTAAGGTCCTGCGGTGCGCCACCGCTCCAAGGGAAGCGGACGTAGTGCCCGATCTCATCGCCCTCGGTATCGTCCAGGAAGTAGATCCACTCCCCGTTGGGGGCAATCTGGCCAAAGATCGTGCCGGCCGGGCGATCGGTGATCTGGGAGAGCCGTCCCGTGGGGACGTCCCAGGCGTAAAGCTGAAACCTGCCGCTCCGATTGCTGGCGACCAGTCCTCGGTCCGGGTCGTGGCTGGCCAGCGTGGCGAAGCGCCGCTCCGCGCGAAATCGCTGCTTCCAGATCGCGTCGTGGCTGAGCTGCGGAGCGATAAGCATGGGTTTCCCTTACCTGCCCAGCGTAGTGTTTCTTCTCCATCCCGCCGAAGTGGTCGTACGCGCGGTACGCAATGTTCCGCGCTCGCCAGTGGGTTTGCGAACTAAAATACGTCTACCCTCCAGCCCGGCGAGGCGGCATGTCTCTCCATCGCTTCCAACAGCCGAAAAGGAGATGGCCGTGGATGTGTACGATTCGAGCACGAGCTACGAGTCCGGCACCTCAGAGAAGCCACTGATCGGCAGCACCATCGGCGACCTGTTCGATCGTGTCGTCGAAGGCGTGCCACCTGATCGGGAGGCGCTGGTCGCCCGCCATCAGGGCATCCGCTACACCTATCGCCAGCTTCGCGATGAGGTGAACCGGCTGGCTCGGGGCCTGATGGCGCTGGGCATAGAGAAGGGCGATCGCGTCGGCATCTGGGCGCCGAACTGCGCCGAGTGGGTGATCACTCAGTTTGCGACGCCCAAGATCGGCGCCATCCTCGTCAACATCAATCCCGCCTACCGGACCAGCGAGCTGGAGTACGCGCTCCGCCAGTCAGGCGTCTCGACGCTCATCCTCGCCCCCCGCTTCAAGACCTCTGACTATGTCGCGATGCTGAGCGAGGTCTCTTGCGAGATAGGTGCGAACCGGCCGGGCGGCATTCGATCCACGCGCCTTCCCGATCTGCGGACGGTGATCGTGCTGGGAGAGGAGCCGCCACCGGGTGGGACGTTCTCCTGGCCGCAGGTGCTGGCGATGGCCGCCTCGATCAGTGAGGATGCGCTCGCCCGCCGTCAGGCGGAGCAGGCCTTCGACGATCCGATCAACATCCAGTACACGTCGGGCACCACCGGCTTCCCCAAAGGCGCCACCCTCAGCCACCACAGCATCCTCAACAATGGCTACTTCATTGGCGAAAAGATGCGTTTCACCGGCGCCGATCGGCTCTGCATCCCGGTTCCCTTCTATCACTGCTTCGGCATGGTCCTCGGTAACCTCGCCGCGGTGACGCACGGCGCGACGATGGTACTGCCGGAGGCCGGCTTCGATCCGACCTCGGTCCTGGAGACGGTGCAGGCGGAACGCTGCACCGCCCTCCACGGCGTGCCGACGATGTTCATCGCCGAGCTGTCGCACCCCGAATTTGCCCGCTACGATCTCTCCACGCTCCGCACCGGGATCATGGCCGGCTCGCCCTGCCCGATCGAGGTCATGAAGCAGGTCATCGAGCGGATGCACATGAACGAGGTGACGATCTGCTACGGCATGACCGAGACCAGCCCGGTCAGCACGCAGACCGGCGCCGACGATCCGGTCGAGATGCGCGTTTCGACTGTCGGGCGCGTCCATCCGCACGTTGAAGTCAAGCTCGTCGATCCGGCCTCCGGGGAGGTCGTGCCACGCGGCGAGCCGGGCGAGCTGTGCAGCCGGGGCTACATCGTCATGCTCGGTTACTGGAACAACCCCGGGGCAACCGCCGAGGCCATCGACGCCGCGCGCTGGATGCACACCGGGGACCTGGCCACCATGGACGAGAACGGCTACGTCAATATCGTCGGACGCATCAAGGACATGATCATCCGCGGCGGCGAGAACGTCTATCCCCGCGAGATTGAGGAGTTCCTCTACCGGCACCCCGCCGTTCAGGATGTGCAGGTGATCGGCGTGCCGGACGAGCGCTACGGCGAGGAGGTCATGGCCTGGGTGGTGCTCAAGCCCGGAGAGCAAGCCAGCGAGGAGGACATTCGCGGATTCTGCCGCGGGCAGATCGCCCATTACAAGGTGCCGCGCTACATCAAATTCGCCGATAGCTTCCCAATGACGGTGACCGGCAAGGTCCAGAAGTTCAAGATGCGCGAGGCCGCAATCGAGGAGCTCGGCCTCGCCGCCACCGCGGCGGCTCCCACCGCGTAGCGGCGCGGTTCTCCTTACTGGGGCTCGATCCAGGTGCCAGCGGAGGTTCAACCCCAGAGCGTGAGCGCCTTCGCCGACAAGCGTCGAGCTATAGCAAACGCCGGTCGACGGACCGGAAGTGCTCGTGACCTCCGGAATCTGAACGAAGCCGCTGGACTGGAGAGATCAACTGCAACTGATTCCCCAACGGCTCCTCTGAGACCGCGAAACAGACCACCAGTAACGTCAGCGTCACAGCGCGGAAGACGTGCTCACCCGCCCCCTGCGCCGTCATGCCAGCGCCGCCAGGTCCTGATCCGCCCAGACCCGCCACACCGGCATGCCTGCTATCCCGGCATCTTCATCGGTGCGCAACCACGACGGCCGC
>DATGJB010000102.1:0-22424 GCA_035295425.1 Chloroflexota bacterium
TGCCGTGGTGTGCCAGAAGCGCGTCGTGCTCGGTACTCCGACCTGCTTTTCCAGGGCACCGTACGAGCGTCCGGTTCGGCCGTTCTGCAGGCGCCACACCACGAACAGCTCGGTTGGAGTCATGTCGACGACCTCATAGGCTCCGTCCGGCGTCGAATACGGGATGGGAAGCGTGACTGCTGTCGGCTCGGCGAGGAAATTGACGGCGAGGCGGATCTCGGGTGTCACCATCACCTCGCGGAACGGATCGCGGGTCAGCAGCGCTTCCATCTGCTCGACGGTGCGCAGGCAGGTCGCCACCTCGTAGCCCAGCACCGAGCCCAGGTGCTGCTCGATCCTGCGACGCAGCGCCTGGGTATCCGGTTCATCGCTCCGGAAGAAGACATTGCCGGTCTGGATGTAGGAACGCACGGCCTGGAGCCCGAGCTCCGCGAACAGTCCGCGCAGGACATCCATCTTCACGGTGTGCCCGCCGACATTGATGCCGCGCAGCAGAGCGACGTAGGTTGTCATGCTGGACCTCCGAAAGAAGAGTTTCGCACGAACGACGCGCGCAGCTCGAACGGCAATTAATGGCATACTGCCTTACGATGACGCGCCCCTCCGGACTTCCACACCTTCTGGTCATCCTGGCCAGTACTCGCACGGCGCGCTTCGGGGACACGGTGGCTCGCTGGCTCATGCCGATCCTCGAGGCGCGGTCTGACAGCACTGCCGAACTTGCCGATCTCCGCTCGTGGCCCTTCGCGTACTATGACCGTGCTAAGCCGGCCTCTCTCACCACCCCGGAGGACTACGAGGAGCCCATCCGCTCCTGGTCAGAGCTCGTGCGCAAGGCCGATGGATTCGTCGTCATCACTCCGGAGTACAACCACGGCTACCCTGCCGTGCTCAAGAGCGCGCTGGATGCGCTCTACGCCGAGTGGGTACGGAAGCCGGTGGCATTTGTCAGCTACGGTGGCTGGTCGGGCGGAGTGCGTGCCGTCGAGCAGCTACGGCTGGTGGCAATCGAGCTACAGATGGCCCCGGTCCGGGGATCGGTAGTGTTGCAGTTCGCGCCACGCCTGTTCGATGAGAACGGTCGCATGCAGAACGCGGAATTCTTCGAGGCATCGGCCACACGGATGCTGGACGATCTTGTCTGGTGGACGCTGGCGCTGAAGGCAGCTCGAACGGCACCGGCCAACATGTAGTAGCAGGACGCGGCGCAGACACTGCATCTTGTGCTCTGGCTCTGGTACAATTGAGCAATCGAATATCGCTCGTATAAGCCCGAGAATATGGCTCGGGAGTCTCTACCAGGCGGCCGTAAACCGTCACAGGCTACGAGGAAAGCGCATCTAGGGTTCCGCGCCACGGCGGTCTGGACCGAGCGATGCGAGGTGGTTCCGTACCATCCACACCCTGGGGACAAAAGCCCGGACGGTAGGTTTTCTCGTTGAATCTACCGTCCGGGCCTTTGCATTTCGACCTAGAGGATTGGGTGCTCGTACTCGACCAGCCGGTAACCAGCCAGGATCTCGCGATTGAGATTCGCGCGCCGTGGTCGCCCGTGCCCCCTTTCCTGCATGACCTGGAAAGACTCGGCCTGCAGCTGACGGAGCAGAGCCGCATGCTGGTTCTCGAGACCAGCGGAATGCTCCTTACCAATGAACAGCTCCGGGTGCTGTTCGATCCGCAGACCGAGCAGTTGGTCGAGCGTGGCGGCGTCGTGTGCCGGGATAGTTTCGCGGTGGATGGCGCGACCGGGCTAAAGCCCTCTACTACGGTTGGAGTGGACACGGTTGATGTGTTCTGCCGGCCCGGGGTTACCGATGCCGAGGGCGAGATGGCGGCGCTGGCGCTGACCCATGCCGGCGCGCCGGGAGTGCAGTGCCGCGCCGGCCTGCGTTATCGATTCACCGGGCCGGTGGAATCGTCACTCCGTCCGGCCGTGGAGCGGCTGCTCGGCAATCCTCTCATCCATCGCTTTCGCTGGCATGACCAGCCGGAGGTTTCTGCCTCCAATGAGTTCCCGCCGGCCCTGGGGCCGGTCCAGAGCATCGAGCTGCGCAACGCCGGAGATGATGAGCTGCTCGCCGTCAGCCGGCGTTTTTCGTTGGCGCTCGATCGCGACGAGATGCAGGCCATCCAGCGCCACTTCGCCATCCTCGACCGGCGGGTGACTGATGTGGAGCTGCAGTCGATCGCCCTTGCCTGGTCGGAACATTGCTCGCACAAGACCTTCAAGGCCGCGATCGAGCTCGACTGCAACGGGCAGCGCTCCACGATTCGCGGTCTCCTTGCCGAGTGCTTCGTCGCTCCCACCGCGGCTCTCAACCGGCGTCACGTGCGGTCGGCCTTCGTGGACAACGCCGGCGTCATTGCCTTCGACCGGGACCGGGATCTGGCGATCAAGGTCGAGACCCACAATCATCCCTCGGCGCTCGAGCCCTACGGTGGGGCCCACACCGGGGTGGGCGGGGTGATTCGCGACATCCTGGCAGTGTCGGCGGAGCCGATCGCCAACACCGATGTCCTCTGTTTCGGGCCGCTCGACCTGGACGCCGGCACACTGCCGGCCGGCACATTCCATCCGGGCCGGACCTACCGCGACGTGGTGCGCGGGATTGCCGATTACGGCAATAACATGGGCATCCCGACGATTGGCGGGGCCGTTCTCTTCCATCCTGGCTACACTGCCAATCCGCTTGTCTTCTGCGGCACGCTGGGAATCGCGCCGCGGGGCAGTCATCCCCGCGAGCCACGGCCCGGCGATGTCGTGGTGCTGCTGGGAGGGCACACCGGCCGCGACGGACTGCACGGCGCGACGATGTCGTCCGAGTCGCTCGATCGGGAGCGCCATCCGGACGGAGCGCGCTCCAGCACCGTCCAGATCGGCGCGCCGATCACCGAGAAGCTACTCCGTGATGTCCTCCCCCAACTGCGCGACGAGCGCCTCTACCATGCCCTCACGGACTGTGGCGCCGGTGGCCTGTGCTCCGCCATCGGCGAGATGGGCGAGCGGCTGGGTGTGGAGGTCGAGCTGGCGCGCGTCCCCCTGAAATACGAGGGGTTGACGCCCTGGGAGATCTGGCTCTCCGAGGCGCAGGAGCGGATGGTGCTCGCGGTACCGGCCGCATCGCTGCCACGCCTGCATGAGCTGTGTGCGGCGCACGACGTGGAGGAGACCGAGCTTGGGCGCTTCCGGAAGGATGGCGTGCTCCGACTGACGTACGAGGGCCGCGTCGTGGCCGACCTCGGCATGTCGTTTCTCCACGGTGGGCGGCCACAGAAGACTCTTCCGGCCCGCTGGACCGACAGGGCCCCGATACCGTACCGGGCAGGCGCCCCGGGCGACGCCAACGCCGCGCTGCTGGCGCTGCTCGGGCATCCCAACATCGCCAGCAAGGAGAGCGTCATCCGACGCTACGACCACGAGGTCGGCGCGAGAACGATTGTCAAGCCGCTGACCTCCCGGGGCGGACCATCCGACGCCGCGGTCCTGCAGCCCGGCCCCACCTGGCGCGGGGTGGCCGTCGCGCACGGCATCAACCCGCTGTACGGCCAGCTCGACCCGTACGCGATGGCTTTCCTCGTGATCGACGAGGCGCTGCGCAATCTGGTCGCGGTGGGTGGAGCGATCGACCGCGCCGCGCTGCTCGACAACTTTTGCTGGGGCAACGTCGACGATGCGGACGAGCTGGGCAGGCTGGCGCGCGCCGCTCAGGGCTGCCGCGACGCCGCGCTGGCCTACGGTGTTCCCTTTGTATCGGGCAAAGATAGTCTGCGCAACGTCAGTATCGTGGCCGGCGCTTCCCACTCCATTCCCGGTACGCTCCTCATCACTGCTGTCGGTCCGGTGCGCGATGTCCGGCAGAGCGTGACGATGGAACTGAAGGCGCCGGGCAGCGAGCTCTATCTTCTGGGCGAGACTGGCGATGAGCTGGGCGGCTCGCACTATCTGGCGAGGCTCGATCGTGCATCTGGCGTTCCCGCGGGCACGGTTCCGCGAGCTGACCCGAAGCGGTCGCGCCGCATCATGCGGCGGGTCACCCGCGCGGCCGGCAGCGGTCTGGTTCGCAGCTGCCACGATCTGTCGGAAGGCGGCCTGGCGGTTGCCGCCGCCGAGATGGTCCTTGCCGGATGCATTGGCGCGGAGATCGACATCGCAACCATGCCGGCCACGACCGAGGCCGCCGAGGCGCTGCTCTTTGCCGAGTCGGCCGGCCGGTTCCTGGTGGAGGTGGCGCCGGAGGACACCGCGGCGTTCGAGCGACTCTTCGTCGGCCTGCCCTGTGCCCGGGTCGGCACGACCGCCGCGCACGATCGGTGCATCGTGCGGTACCGGCGCACGTCGGTGATCGATCTCACCGTCGCCGAGATCAGCGGAGCCTTCAAGGGTTCCTCCTCGGGCGCGACCGATACCTGGCGGCCCGGTGCGTTGGACCGAGGAGGGCACCCACAGGGAGATGCCCCGACGGCGAACGAAGCTGCGGCGGAACACGTGACCCGGCGGCGGTTGGCGAAGAAGCCACGTGCCATGATTCTGGCGGCGGCCGGCGTGAACTGCGATCCGGAGACGGCGGAAGCCTGCCGGCTGGCCGGCGCCGAGACCGAGATCGTTCATCTGAACCAGCTGCTGCGCGGCGAGCGCCGGCTGGGCGATTCCGGGATGCTGGTGCTGCCCGGCGGCTTCTCCTACGGCGACCATCTGGGCGCCGGGGCCATGCTCGCCGCCGTGCTGCGGCACCGCTTTCTGGATGATCTGCGGCGTTTCATCGCCGATGGCCGGCCGGTGCTGGGGATCTGCAACGGCTTCCAGATCCTGGCGCGGCTGGGCCTGCTGGGACCGGTTTCGCTGGTGGCGAACGCAGCGGGAAGATTCGAGTGCCGCTGGGTCCGGCTTCGGGTGACGGAGCCGGTTGGGATCTTTCTGGACGGGCTCGACGAGCTGGAGCTGCCGGTCGCGCACGGTGAGGGACGGGTCGTCGTACCGCGGGAGAATCGGTGCGGGCTCCTGGGACGCTCTCCACTGCGCTACATCGACAACCCCAACGGCTCGACTGACGACATTGCCGGAGTCTGTAACGAGGCCGGTACCGTGCTGGGCTTGATGCCGCATCCGGAGCGCTACGTCACCCCCTATCACCATCCGCGCCACGCCGCGGCGCGCGGCCGTGGAGGCGTTCCGGATGGCCTGATGATCTTTCGCAACGCGATTCGCCATGCGGGGTCTCTATGACACTGTCCTATCGCGAGGCCGGAGTGGATCTGGCGGTCGCCGAGCGCATCGCCGGCCGCCTCGCGGCGCGATTGGGCACCGGGCTCTTCGGCGGCTTCCTGCCGGTGCCGGAGCTCAGGGAGTACGACGAGCCGGTCCTGATCTCCTCGATCGACGGTGTCGGGACCAAGGTGCGCCTGGCGGCACTGCTCGATCGCCCCGGCGGGTTGGGCGAGGACCTGGTCCATCACTGCGTCAACGATATCGCGGTCCACGGCGCCCGGCCGTTGCTCTTCCTCGACTACCTGGCGTTTCACCGGCTGGAGGCGCCGCGTGTCGAGCGGATCGTAGCATCCATCGCCGACGCCTGCTCCGTGCTCGGCATCGCGCTCGCCGGCGGCGAGACGGCGGAGATGCCGCTGGTGTATGGGGAAGGCAGCTTCGACATGGCGGGCGCGATCGTCGGCGTGGCGGAGCGGAGCGCAATCGTTGACGGTAGCGCAATTCGAGCCGGCGATGTCCTGCTCGGGCTGGAGTCATCCGGTTTGCATACCAACGGGTACTCGCTCGTCCAGCGAGTGTTCTCGGAGGCTGATTACCGGCGCTACGAGCCGGCGCTGGGACGGACGCTGGGGGAGGCGCTGCTCGAGCCGCACCGCTGCTACCTGCAGGACATTGGGACGCTGCTCGCCACCGATGCGGTGCATGGCCTCGCCCACATCACCGGCGGCGGGATCGATGGCAACCTGGAGCGCATCGTGCCCACCGGGCTGCAGGCGACGGTGTCACTGCCGCCGCCGCCGCCGCTGTTCGCTCTTCTGGAGAGCGCGGGGATCGACAGCGGCGAGATGCGCCGCGTCTTCAACATGGGGATTGGTCTGGTCGCGGTGTGCGACCGTTCGATTCAGTCTCTCGCCACGGAGCGGCTGCCCGGCGGCTGCCACGTTCTGGGCGAGATCACGCAAAACGACGAGTCAGCAAGGAGGGTGATGATTCGTGACGATCACTGAGAGTGCGGTTGGTCCCAGGCTCGCCGAGGGCAAGACGAAGATCATCTACGCCGTGCCCGCCGGCGACGATCGCCGGCTGCCCCATGCCGAGCTCGCCTACATGGTTCACAAGGATGCGATCACGGCTGGAGACGGCGCGCGGCGCGACGTCATCGCGGGCAAGGGAGAGCTGAGCTGCCGGACCACCTCGGCAGTGTTTCGGTATCTGCAGCGGCAGGACATCGACACGCACTACGTCGATACACTCGACGAGCGAACCATGCTGGTGCGGCGGGTCGAGATGATCCCCATCGAGTGGGTCGCCCGGCGGCTGGCGACCGGCTCCTACGTGCGGCGCACCGGTGTCGCCGAGGGCACCCGCTTCGATCCACTGGTGCTGGAGCTGTTTCTCAAGGACGATGCCCAACATGACCCGCAGATCAGCGCCGACGAGGCGGTGGCGATGGGCCTCTGCAGCGAGGCGGAAGTGGCACAGGCGCTGGCGATGACCGAACAGGTGTTCCTCCGTCTGGAGGAAGCCTGGGATAGCCAGGACATTCAGCTGGTCGACCTGAAGATCGAGTTTGGGCGCACCGCGGATGGAGCGCTGGTAGTGGCCGATGTCATCGACAATGACTCCTGGCGTCTCTGGCCGGGCGGCCGGCGCGAGCAGATGCTCGACAAGCAGGTTTACCGCGACCTGGCCAGGCGCGATGCCGACGCCCTGGAAGATGTGCGGCGGCGCTACGTCGAGGTGGCGGAGCGAACCGAGCGGTTCGCCGGGGCGGTGTAGGTAATGGAGCACGCCGGGCAGGGCCACGCTCCGGTCGTCATCATTCTCGGCTCGCCGGCCGACCGCGAGTGGGCGGACCGCATCGTACGGGGGCTCGAGCGTTACGGGCTGGAGAGCGACGTTTGTGTCGCCTCCGCGCATAAGACCCCGGAGTATCTCCTCGCGCTGCTGCGGGAGCGGGAAGCTCAGGCGGAAGCCCACGTCTACATCACCGTGGCGGGGAGATCGAACGCGCTTTCCGGGTTCACCGACGCGCAGGTCATCGCGCCGGTGATCGCCTGTCCTCCGGTGAGCGATGCCTTCGGCGGTATGGACATTCTCTCCTCGCTCCGCATGCCACGTGGAGTTGCACCGCTGGTGGTACTGGAGCCGGAGAACGCGGCGCTGGCGGCGGCCAAGATTCTTGCCCTCGCCTGTCCGGACCTGGCGTCCCGGATTGCCTCAACCCAGGAGGAGGAGCGGCGGCGCGTTATGGATGCAGCCGCCGATCGCGATGCCCGGCAGGCCGTCCGGCCGTGAGCGAGCCACTCGACCCCACGGCGTTGTGGGCGGATCCGGTCGCGACCGGCGCACCAAAAATTCGCGACGAGTGCGGTGTGATCGGCGTGTACGCGCCGGATGCCGGGGCGCGTGCCGTGCTGGGACTGCAGGCGCTGCAGCACCGCGGCCAGGAGAGCGCGGGAGTGGCGAGCTTTGCGGCGGGCACGGTCCACCTCCACAAGGGCATGGGGCTGGTCGAGCAAGTATTTGCCGGCGTGCCGCCGCTCCCCGGGAGCCAGGCGGTCGGACACAACCGCTACTCCACCTGTGGAACCTCAACTCACGTCAACGCCGGACCATTTCGGGCGGAGACACCGCTTGGTCCGGTGGTGCTGGCGCACAACGGCAATATCCTCAACGCGCCCGTGTTGCGCTCCCTGCTCCGCGGCCGCTACGGAATCACGCCGGAGTCGAGCTCGGACAGCGAGCTGCTGGTCCGGCTGCTGGTTGTCGCGCCCGGATCCGACTGGGGCGAGCGGATACGCTGGGTGGCGGCACTGGCGCGCGGCTCGTACTCGCTCGTCATTCTGGCCGCCGATGCCGCCGGGTGTCGGCTGATCGGCGTGCGCGACCCACTGGGGAATCGCCCCCTCTGTCTGGGACGGCTGCCCGACGGTTGGGCGCTGGCCTCCGAATCCTGCGCCCTCTCGCTGCTCGGGGGACGGGTGGTGCGCGACCTGCAGCCCGGCGAGCTGCTGGCGATCGAGGCCACCGGGCCGCACCCCATGGGCGCGCTGCCCGCCGAGGACGGCATGCGACGCGCCTTCTGTGCCTTCGAGTACATCTACATTGCACGGCCCGACACCGTCATCGGGGGGCGGGCAGTCCATGCCGTGCGCCGGGCGATCGGCGAGGAGTTGGGGCGGGAGCATCCGGCTGAGGCCGATCTCGTCGTCGGCGTGCCGGACTCGGGGACCAGTGCGGCGCTCGGCTACGCGACGTCGACCGGCATTCCGTTCGGCGAGGGCTTGATCAAGAATCGCTATATCGGCCGCACCTTCATCCAGCCGGCGCAGGCGGAGCGAGAGCGGCTGATTCGCATGAAGTTTGGCGCGCTGCCGCTGCACGGCAAGCGGATCGCGCTGGTGGACGACAGTATCGTGCGCGGCAACACCCTGCGGCCGATCGTGCAGCTGCTGCGGGATGCCGGCGCCGCCGAGATCCACGTGCGGGTAGCGGCGCCGCCGCTCCGGCACCCCTGCTATCTGGGCGTCGATATGCCGACGCGCGAGGAGCTGATCGCCAATCGCCTGGGCGAGGAGGAGACGGCGCAACACGTCGGGGCCGACACGCTGCACTACGTCAGTGTCGCTGGGCTGCTGCGAGCTATCCGTGGAACCGCGGATGATACCTGCCTGGCCTGTTTCACCGGCCGCTATCCTTTGCCGGCCGGGGTATCGGCCGAGGCCGAATCCCGGCCGCGTGCCGAGGTTCCCGCATGACCACGGTGCTGGTCGTCGGCTCGGGCGGCAGAGAGCATGCGCTCGCCTGGAAACTGTGCCGGTCCCCCGAACTCAGCCATCTGTATGTCGCGCCGGGCAACGCGGGAACGGCAGCTATCGCCGAGAACGTACCGATCGCCGCCACCGATGTCGCCGGACTCACCCGGTTCGTGACCGAGCGGTCGGTCGGTCTGACGGTAGTCGGCCCCGAGGCTCCTCTGGCGCTGGGGCTTGCCGACCGCCTGGAGGAAGCAGGCTGCGCGGTGGTCGGGCCGCGTGCCGCCGCGGCCCGAATCGAATGGAGCAAGGCGTTCGCCAAGGATCTGATGCGCCGCGCCGGCGTTCCCACCGCCGGCTACCGTGTCTGCGACGACGCACAATCCGCTTTCCGGTACCTGCAGGAGGCGCGGTACCCGCTGGCGGTCAAGGCGGACGGGCTGGCCGGCGGGAAGGGTGTCGTCCTCTGTGCTGATATTGCCGAAGCGCGGGCCGCCATCGAGTCGATCATGGTTGCCGGCGCGCACGGGCCGGCCGGAGAACGAGTCGTGATCGAAGAGGGCCTGAAGGGGCCGGAGATTTCGCTGCTGGCGCTCGTGGACGGACGGCGAGCGATCGCGCTGCCGCTCACGCAGGACCACAAGCGTCTCGGCGACGGCGATACCGGTCCCAACACCGGTGGGATGGGCGCATACGCGCCGGTTCCCTGGTTTGACGAGACGCAGCGCGACGAGCTCGTCGCACTGGCGATCGAGCCGGTGGTGCGCCTGCTGGCAGAGCTGGGCACACCCTATCGTGGCGTGCTGTACGCCGGAGTGATGCTAACGAAGGACGGGCCGCGCGTCCTCGAGTACAACTGCCGGCTGGGCGATCCCGAGGCCCAGGTGATCCTGCCCGTGCTGGAGGGAGATATCCTCCCCTGGCTCGAGGCGGTGGCCCGGGGCGATCTGCCCGGCGTTCCTCCAGCCATCCACGCGGCGGGGGCAGCGGTAGGCGTGGTGCTGGCGGCGCCCGGGTACCCCGACAGCCCGCGGGTCGGGACGCCGATCGACGGGCTGAAGGATATTCCTGAGGGCGTGCTGGTGTTTCACGCCGGCACGGTACTCGATGCCGCCACCCGCGATCGGCGCGTCGTTACCAGCGGCGGCCGGGTCCTTACCGTCGTGGGCCTCGATACGACTGTTGAGGCGGCTGCAGCGCGCGCCTATGCCGCGCCGGTTCGCTTTGAGGGGATGCAGCTCAGGTCTGACATTGGGAGGCCGAAGTCACGGAGGCTGAAAGCGTGTCTCGGAACCGCTGAGGGGCCAGTTCCTGATATGGACGCCGATTATCCGGTGGAGGCGAACGATGATCTCGAGGCGCTCAAGAACGGACGCGACCATGGAAGTTCGCGTCCACGGAGCGGGAATGGCAGCGGTCCACGGGATGCGGCGGCACGCCGCATCGTCGTGCTTGCCTCGGGAGATGGCAGCAATGCGCAGGCGCTGCTCGACGCCTGCGCCGGTGGCGACGTGAATGCCGAGATCGTCGCGGTGGTCAGTCACAATCCCGTGGCTCGCGCGCTGGAGCGGGCACGTGCCGCCGGCGTGCCGGCCATCGCCCTGCCGCTGGCCGATCGGCGCGATCCCGCGTGCCGCCGGCAGCTGGAAGAGTCGCTGCTCACGCTGCTGGCGTCGCTGCAGCCCAATCTCGTCGTGCTGGCCGGCTGGATGCTCATCCTCTCCGCCGGCTTCCTCGAGCGGTGTCCGTGTCCGCTGATCAACGTGCATCCGGCGCTGCTGCCGCCCGGCGGCCGCGGAGAGACCGTCGCAATTGCGGGGATAGCGGCGCTTCCCGTGCTGCGTGGAGCGCATGCCGTCCGTGCTGCCGTCGAGCTGGGTCTGCCGGTCACCGGTGTCTCCGTGCACCACGTCACGCCGGAGGTGGATGCAGGGCCGGTGGTGCTTTCCCAGATCGTTCCGATCCATGCCGGCGAGGACGAAGCGGCTCTCTACCGGCGGATCAAGCCAGTCGAACATCACCTGCTGCGGCAAGCCGTGCAGCTCATTCTCGATTCTGGAGGTGCTCATGCTTGAGACGTTTCTCGCCACGTCCACCGATCACACCGAGACCCCACTCGCCGCACCGCGGATGTTGCCTCCGAGCTACGGCTTCGACGACGTGGCCCTGGTGCCCCACCTGGAGACGCTCGACCCGGAGCTCTGCGATCTCTGCTGGGAGCTGGCGGTAGGTAGTCATCGGTTGGCGTTTGATCTACCTATCCTGGCCGCTGCCATGGACGGCGTGGTCGATCCGCGCTTTGCGGCCGAGTTTCACCGGCAGGGCGGTCTGGCCGTGCTCAATCTGGAGGGACTGCATGGCCGCTACCAGGATCCGGCTGAACTCTACCGCGAGATCGCACGGGCGGCGCCGGATGAAGCGCCGGTCCTCCTGCAGCGGCTGTACGAGGCGCCCGTCGAGGAACGCTTCGCCCGCCGGGCGGTCCGCTCTCTAAAGGAAGCTGGCGCCCGCGTCGCGGTCTCGGCCACGCCGCTCAACGCGGAGCGGTTGCTGGGCGCTGCTCTTGAGGAGGGGGCGGACGCTGTCGTCGTTCAGTCGACGGTGACCTCGGCACGGCATCAGTCGGCCTCCGGCCGCAGCCTCGACCTGGCCGCGTTCTGCGATCGAATGCGTCCGGTACCGGTGGTCATGGGCAATACCGTCGCCGCCGAGCCGGCGCTGGCGCTGATGGAAGCGGGCGCGGCCGCCATTCTGGTGGGTGTTGGTCCGGGGGCGGAGTGCACGAGCCGGGAAGTGCTGGGGATCGGAATGCCGCAGATCAGCGCCACGCTCGAGGTCGCAGCGGCGCGCGACGAGTTCGAGCGAGCGAGCGGGCGATACGTGGCAGTGATAGCCGACGGCGGCATGCGGACCAGCGGCGACATGGTGAAAGCGCTTGCGGCCGGAGCCGACGCGGTGATGCTGGGCGCGCCGCTCGCGCAGTCTCGCGAGGCGCCGGGCCTGGGCTTCAACTGGGGCATGGCAAGCTTCCACGGCACTCTGCCGCGCGGCACCCGCATCAACGTCGGCACCACGGGGTCGCTTCAGCAGATTCTGTATGGACCGGCGAGCGTGAACAACGGGACTCAGAACCTGGCCGGCGCCATCCGTACCGCCATGTCGGTGCTGGGGGCGCGCACTGTGCGCGATCTGCATCGGGTGCGCATGATCCACGCCCCGGCCATCAAGAGCGAGGGCAAGCTGCACCAGCTGAGCGGACGGCTGTAGCGGTTCTCAAAGGAGCGCGCCAGGCTACAGCCAGACGCCGCCGCAGCTGTCTGATCGGCGTGTTGCCGGGCGGCGGGGTGGGCGAGACCGCCACTCACGCCTCGCCGTTGGATTCGAGCTCGGCGCTGAGCTCACCCCACGTCAGCAGTAGTGGTGGATGGAGCCGATCACTCACTGGAGACCACCGGCGACATCCCCGCCTCGGTGTGGGCGATGGAACGGCTGCTGGCCGCCCAACAGACATTCCTCGCGAATTGATCGATCTGCCGGCCGGTTCGTCACGGTGCCGGCTGCCCTGGATCGAGTTTGGACAGTTTGCACACAACGTTGATACGATGAGCGCAATCAGGCAGACAGACGGAGAGGAAAGGTGCACACAACTGCCGGCAGTTCGTCGTGCCCGTTTGGTGAGGCGCTTCGACGGTACCGGGAAGCAGCCGGTCTGTCGCAGGAAGCGCTGGCCGAGCGGGCAGGACTGACTGCCCAGGCAATCGGCGCACTCGAGCGGGGGGAGCGGAGGCATCCGTTCCCTTCGACGGTGCGGGCGCTGGCGGAGGCACTGCAACTTTCCGACGAGGCGCGATTGGCGTTGCTGGCGGCCGTGCCACGGCGTGGCCGCGCTATGATACGGGAGTCCAACCGAGCCACAACCGGCCCGATTACTGCCGCGCCGGACCCGATCTCGATCCCCTGTCCACTCACCCCACTGCTGGGGCGAGAGGGAGATATCGCAGCGGTGACGGATCTGCTCGGTACGACACGACTGCTGACCCTCACGGGACCGGGCGGAGTTGGCAAGACCCGGCTGGCGCTCCACATCGCGTCCACCGGCCGGCCTATAGCCAACGCGGTGTTCGTGTCTCTGGCCCCACTGAACGATCCGCAGCTCGTGCTTCCCACCATTGCCAGGACACTGGGCGTGTCTCACAACGGAGGGGAGCCGATTCTGGATGTGCTGCGACGCGCCCTGCACGATCAACACGTGTTGATCCTGCTGGATAACTGCGAACACGTCCTCAGTGCCGCGAACAGTGTTGCAGCGCTGCTTGCAGCATGTCAGGATCTGACGATCCTGGCAACCAGCCGGTCACCTCTGGGAATTCGTGGCGAGCAGGAGTATCCGGTAGATCCCCTGCGCCTGCCGCCGGCCAGCCATGAGGTGACCCCGTACCAAGCCCGGGAAGTTGCCGCGGTTCGGCTCTTTGTCGAGCGAGCCCGGGCAGCGAGCCCCGGGTTTCATCTGACGGCGGAGAACGTCTCGGCGGTGGTGGCAATCTGCCGGCGCCTGGATGGTCTGCCGCTGGCACTCGAGCTGGCGGCGCCACGCATCAAGACCCTCCCTCCGCCGGCCCTCCTCGGTCGATTATCGAGCCGGTTGGCCCTCCTGACCGGCGGGCCGGCCGATCTACCCGCGCGGCAGCAGACGCTGCGTAGCGCCATTGACTGGAGCTACTCCCTCCTCTCGGCGGAGGAGCGAACCCTTTTTGGCCGTCTCTCCGTCTTCGCCGGTGGCTGCACGCTCGACGACGCCGAAGCGGTTTGCGGGAGAGGCGGACTCAACGTGCTGGATGGTCTGACCTCGCTGGTCGACAAGAGCCTGCTCCGGCAGGGGGCGAGCGATGTCCCGACGTTCGCCATGCTCGAGACGGTGCGTGAGTTCGCGACCGAGAAGCTGGCGGAGACGGGTGAGGTCGAGACGATCCACGCCACCCACGCCGAACACTTCATGCGACTGGCGCAGGAGGGCGGGAACGGGCTGCGAGGGCCGCGGGAGGCGGAGTGGCGGGCCCGGCTGGAGGGCACCATGGACAATCTGCGGACAGCGCTGCGGTTCCTGCTGGATCGGGGCGCGGCTGCCGACGAGCTGCGCCTCGCCTCGGCGCTCGGGCGGTTCTGGAACGCACAGGGGTACTGGCGCGAGGGGGAGTACTGGCTGGAAGCAGGACTGGCAGCCGAAGCAGGGGACACGGCGTTGCGGGCCCCGGCGCTTCTGGTGCTTGGCTCGCTGCTCATCAATCGAGGAGAGCTTGGCCGCGCCACCGCGGCGCTGGAGCGCGCCACGGAGCTGTTCCGGGAGCTGGGCGAGGTGCGTGCAACGGTCGAGACTCTCAGCTATCTCGCCCTTGTGGCCTACTGGCAGGCGGACTACACGCTTGCCAGTCGCCGCCTGGAGGAGAGCGAGCCGCTTTCGCGTGCCCTGGACGATCGTGGTCTGTACGCCGGCCGGTTGGGCATGCTGGGGGCGATTGCGATGGAGCGAGGCGATCTTGAGGGGGCGCGGGTGCGACTCGAGGAGGCGGTAGCCGAGGCGCGCACCCGCGGTGAGCCGGATCGGCTGGCGCTGGAGCTCTCCCTACTGGGGCGTCTCGCCTACCACGAGGGCAATCTCGCTGAGGCGGAGCGTGACTGCGGGGAGGCGGTCATGCTAGCCGAGCCGCTGGGTGTCCGCCGGTCGCTTGCCTACTCCCTCCTGGTGCTGGGCCTTGCCGCTACAGCCAGGGGGCAGCTCGACCGCGCACGACACCACCTGGCGGAGAGTTTGCAGCTGTCCCGCGATCTGGGCTACCTCTATACGACGCTGAACGGCCTCACCGGCAGGGCGGCCATCGCCGTGGCGACCGGCCAGGCGGAGCGGGCAGCACGCTTGAAAGGGGCCGAGGCGGCGCTGCGGGCGAAGCTCGGCATTCCCCTCCCGCCGAGTCTGCGGTCCGAGGACGAGGGCACGACAGCCAGGACGAGGAAGGCACTGGTTGCGGAACGCTTTGCCGCTGCGTGGGGCCATGGCCAGATGATGAGTCTGGAGGAAGCGGTGGAGTGTGCACTCGAAGAGAGCGCCCTGGAGATCGCTTCCGGGATTCGGTAGCCACCGTTCCAGCGGTGCGACGCCGTGACTCTCATCGTCTCCTCCTCTCTCCTATCGCCCCCATCGAACTGGTGCGCAACGGGCGTGGCGTCGTGCGGCCGTGTTCGAATGGGCTCGATCTACATTGTTCCGGTCCGCTACCGTGCTGTCTGCGACAGCATGGTGACGAGCGCCGGCAACAGTTCCTCCACATTCGGGTGGAATGGGCGACCGGCCCGAGCGGTGGTTCATCAACTGTTCACGAACCTGTAAGCGAGGGTTCGGTGGCAGGAAAGAACTGCTCTCTAGCATGAGAACTGAAGGCAGCGCTGCCACGATGTCAAGCCCTTCAGTTGGAGAGAAGGAGGCAGTTCATCATGGTCAAGGCCCTACGTGTCATCTCCTGCGCGCTCTTCGCAGGCGTGCTCCTGTCCGGACCGGGAGGTGTTCGACCCGCGGGCGCGTCCGAGCTTCAGCCGACCACCCCGCCGCCCGGCATCGATGCCGCTCGGCCCACGGTCAGTGGCGTGCTGGTCGCCAAGCCCATCAACGGTGAGGGCAATCTCCCCGCGGCATGTCGGGACCGCGATGCCGCGACCGTCAACCAGGCGGTCATGGAACGGCGTGGACTCGTGATCTGTACCGAGGAGGGCCGGCTGGTCCTGCTCGAGTTGAGCCGCGGCACGACTATCCATGCCCGGTACTGGGGACGGATTGCAATTCGTAGCCTTCGCGACGGCGATCGTATCAATGCCTGGGGCGTTCTTACCGACGCCGGGTACCTGCTCAACCCGACGCGTGCCGTGCAGGACACCGACGTGCAGGGAGCGTTCACCGATAGCCAGGACTTCATTACCGCCCACGCCGGCATCCGGCTGACCCTCGACGTTCTCCAGTCCGATGCCAACGGCCCGGTCCAGGGCATCATCCACGCCATTCGCGGCGGGAACGTACGCGTCATCCTCTGCGGTGATCGCCTCGGCACCTGGCAGGACCTTACGGTGGGCAAGACGATCGATATCTCGCGGTCGCTCTTCAACCGCCGGCTGATGACGTATGTCGACATGGATCGGGTGCGTGTCGTCAGCTGTGCCTGAGTCGCGTTCTGACTCTCTTCTCGCGACCATGAGCCATCCCGAAGGTTCCGAGAGGCAACCGTTGGATGACCGGGGATAGATGGCCAGAGCAGGCTCAGAGCTGAGGACATCGATAGAGCGGAGTCGGGGCATCCCGGCTCCGCTTTCCTGTTCGATGACGCTACTGATCGAGGCGCCAGGTCCGCTGCATCGTACAGATCGAGACCTCCTGGCTCCCGTCGGTGTCTCTCAACTCCGATGGTCGCTCAGGAGGTCTCGTTTATCTATCACCCCAGGACTCGGGGTGACTGACATCAGGGTTCCGGGCGGCTACTTGACGATCGCCCACTTCCCGGTAGTGGCGGAGCAGCCCCACAGGGTCAGCTTCCCGCCCTTGTCCTGGACGACGAGGCGGCCGGCCGCAGTCGTGCTGTTGCAGTCACCCGCCGGTGGTAGAGCGCTGCTGGCCACGAGCGGGACCTGGAGGTAGCTCCCGTAGCTGCCCGAGGGCGCTCCGATCTGGAGCAGACTCTGTGGCGTGGTGTTGCCGATTCCGACGTTTGTGCCGGCCGCGCCGAGCACGAGCGCATTGCTCTCGCTCACGAGCGCGTTCGCCCCGATCGCCGTGGCATTGTTCAACTGCGTGCTCGTGCCCGGACCGGACTCATAGCCGAGGAAGGTATTGTTGGAACCGGTGGTGTTTGTGTTGGCGCCATTCGCCGTCACGCCAGCGTAATACCCTACCACAGTGTTGTTGGTTCCGGAGGAGTTGTCGTGGAGCGCATATGCTCCAAAGGCCGCGTTCGCAGCGCCCGTGCCATCCGAATAGAGGGCCAGGGCTCCCGAAGCCGTATTGTCACTGGCCGTGCTGTAGGCAAGCGCTAGCGCGCCAGTAGCCGTGTTTTCTATCCCTGTGGTGATGTTAGCCAGCGACGAAAAGCCGAGACCCGTGTTGTATGCGCCCACCGTATTGGCTCTCAACGCTATGTGGCCAGTCGCCGTGTTATATGCGCCTGTGACGTTGCTTCCGAGTGCGCCGGAGCCGGTAGCCACGTTGTCCACACCGGTGGTGTTAGCGGAAAGCGCATTTAAACCGGCAGCCACGTTGTTCGAGCCGGTGGTGTTGGATTGCAAGGCGTTGGCACCAAAAGCGCTGTTGAGCTCGTCGGACGGCTCACTGGCGAGGGCGCCGTTCCCGTAGCATGTGTCGTTTGTGGTATTCGCATTTGAGGGGCAGTAGGCGTTCACGGAAGGATGAGTCGCCGCATGGAGTGGGGAAGGAGCGAGCAATGTCAGGGTGGCTGCCACTCCCACCGCCAGAGCTCGTCCTCCGGTCCGTATGTTCAGGCCGAGTGTCGCCATGATTCGTCTCCGCATCATCGAAGTCATCGATCTCTCCCTTTCATTCCGATTCCTGATCCACTGCGGTGCGGTACGGCAGGGGTGCCGGACCCTTCCGCGACAAAGGTAGGTTGTGCAATGGGCGGTCGCTTCCCCTGGCACCTCCCAGTGCTATCACGGGGCCGGCGTACACGGCCCCGCTGCGCCGATTCACGGTTCGTACCGCTACTGCACAGTCTGTGGTACGACGGTATCGGTGGCCAGCGACAGTTCCTCTACACTCGCTATACGGTTCGCCCGTGTAGCGCGCATTTCCCTACCTGCAGGGGTAGTCGTCGAATGGCCCGCGGGGAAGCCAGCCATGGGGTAGAAGCGGGTGGCAACGCATGGACTGGTCACGTCCGTGTGGCAGAAGAATCACCACCGTCTCCGGCTCCTCGCGACCGCGACGAGGATCCGACGAGATTCTGCCGCCTCCTGGAACCGAGACGCTGATATCATAGGTCGCCCGTTCTAGTACGAGCAACCACACCTTTGTGGTCCCGACCGGCCACGAAGGCGGTTCCGGAGGGGCTCGAACGGAGCTCAAGCGAGGTGATGCTCATGGCTGAAACGGTGGGGCTGTCCAGGGATCGGTACATCGCGGCGCTGCGCGAGAACAGTCCTCTGCTGGTGAGGGCGGCGCGGCTGGATCTACGGGCGCCGGTGCCGACCTGCCCCGGTTGGTACGTCGCCACGCTGGTGGCCCACGTCGGCGAGGTTCACCGCTTCTGGGCGCTCCATGTCGTGCGACGGGCGCAGGAGCAACAACAACTGGGTGAAGGTGCCTTCGCCTCGTGTCCCGGTCTCCTTCCCTGGCTGGACGGTGTCGACGCCGGCACGCCCGATCTGGAGGCGATCCCCGACGGATTGGTGGCATGGTTCGAGCGGGGCGCGGAAGAACTGATTACCGCGTTCGAGGACGTCGGAGCAGAGGAGGCCATCTGGCATTGGTCGGGCGACAACCGGGCGATCACCCACATGCGCAACCAGGCGATGGAGATCACGGTGCACCGTTGGGACGCCGAGAACGCGCAGGTGATGGCCGGGCACCTCGCGGCGACCAGCCCGATTGACGAGGCGATTGCCCGCGACGGCGTCGACCAGCACTTCGCGGTGCAGATCGCGGCGGCGCGACGCTGGGGAAGCCCGGCAGCCGGGACCGGGGAGACCTACCACTTTCACCGGACCGATGGGGAGGGCGAGTGGCTGGTGCGCTTCGAGGGCGACGACGTCACGGTGGCGCGCGAGCACGCCAAGGGTGATGTCGCGATCCGCGGCACGGCCGAGCAGCTATTCCTCTGGCTGTGGGGCCGGATTCCGGCCGATGCGCTCGAGGTGCACGGCGATCGGGCGCTGCTGGAGCGCTACCGGCAGCTGGTGCCGGCTAGCTGAGGCATGCCTGTGCGGTTGGCCCCAGCGCACAACCGAACCAACGGCAGATTCGGTAAGCTGGAAGGCAGAGGGGCCGACCTTCTCCAGGAGACACGATTGATCGCCGAGACGCAGCGACGGGGCGAAGCCGAGATCGCGGCCGCCGAGCTGGAGGCGGTGCCGAACCCGGCGCCGCAGCGGGAGTATCAGGTCGATCTGACCTATCCCGAGTTCACCTGCAAGTGCCCGCGCACCGGCTATCCTGACTTCGCCACGGTTCAATTGACGTACGTGCCGGATGCATTCATCTGCGAGCTGAAGTCGTTCAAGTTGTACCTGAACCGGTTCCGGGATGAGTACGGCTTCCACGAGGCGGTGACCAACCAGATCCTCGACGACTTCGTCGCGGCCATACGTCCCACCCGTGCCGAGATCTCCGCCGACTGGAACCCGCGCGGCAATCTCAAGACCGTCGTCCGCGCCGAGTATGACGCCCGCCGAGCTCTGCCCGGCGACATCGAGAGCATCCATTAGGAGGCGCACCCATGCACTTTAGCCGCGCCGAGATTGCCGCCTGGATCATCGCCGTTTTGATCGTGGGCGTTATGGCCGTCATCGTCTTCACCGGGCCATATCACCACATCAACAAAGTGGTTGCCAAGAGCGCGTATCCGGCGGTGACGGTGAAGATCGAGAACGCTCCGGCCTCGCAGGCGCAGCTCATCGGTATCTACGTCCCCAAGACGATCCGCGTCCACGTCGGCCAGACGATCAACTTCACGAACGTCAGCGATGTGACACATACCGTGACCTCGAACACCGACGTTTTCGACTCGTTCGACATCAACAAGGGTGGCGCGACCTGGAGCTACACCCCATCCCGCACCGGAAACTTCCCCTACTACTGCAAATACCACCAGTTCATGCACGGCTCGATCGTCGTAACCGGGTAAGGGACAGCGCGAACGGCTGTGACGAAGGTCGCCTTCCTCTTTCCCGGCCAGGGCTCGCAGCGAACCGGTATGGGGAAGGAGCTGGGCGCGGCGTTTCCGGCGCTGGGCGACGGGTACTTCGCGCATGCTGACGAGATTCTGGGCTATCCGCTCGCGCGCCTCTGTCACGAGGGGCCGGACGAGGAGCTGGTCAAGACCGAGAACCAGCAGCCTGCGATCTTCCTGGTCAGCGCGGCAATCGACGCGGTGCTGCGGGAGCGGGGTCTCGAGCCGGAGGCGGTTGCCGGACACAGCCTGGGTGAGTACACGGCGCTGGTCGCGGCTGGAGCCATCGACTTCGCCGACGGCCTGCGGCTGACCCGCAAGCGGGGTGAGCTGATGGCGGCGATCGCGGCTCGCACCGGCGGCATGATGGCAGCGGTGCTGGGGCTCGCCCCTGAAGACGTCGAGGCGGCCTGCTCCGACCCCTCGATCGAAGGGGTGGCTGAGGTCGCAAATTACAACTCGCCGCTGCAGAGCGTCATCTCCGGTGAGACGCCCGCGGTGCAGCGTGCCATGGAGCTCTGCCGGGAACGCGGCGCTCGCCGCGTCGTTCCGCTCAACGTCAGCGCACCGTTCCACTGCAGCCTCATGGCACCGCTTGCCGCCGACTTCGCGCCGTTCCTGGAGCATGTGGCAATCGCGGAGCCGGGGATACTGGTGGTGGCCAACGTCACCGCGGGCTACGAGCGCACTGCCGGTGAGGTCCGGGCCAATCTCATCACCCAGCTGGATTCGCCGGTGCGCTGGACCGATTCGGTTCGCCGCCTGGTGGCGGACGGCTTCGACACGTTTGTTGAGGTCGGCCCGGGCAAAGTGCTGACCGGCCTGATGCGCCAGATTGCGCCAGAGGTTACTGCCCTCAACACGGACGATCCTGCCGGGATCGAGAAGGTGCTGGCGGTGCTTGCCTGACACCGGCGCCCACCCGCGCGGCACGGCGGGAGTGGGCCGCGCCGGACTACGGGGCGGGATCTCGACTCAGGTTTCGGCCGGCTGTTTCCGGAAGAGCGGTAGCAGCAGTGAGAGGGCGCTCTCCTGGATAGCCGCGCCGGCGCTCAGCCCGATCAAGGTCAGCGGTACCACGGCCAGCGCGAACAGGGCGAGCAGCAGCAGCCAGACGAGGAGTACCAACCCGGTAAAGAGCGGGCGCGCGAAGGTGATGACCGTGGCGTTGCGGTACACCGTCAGCGGCCGCATATCCTCCTGCTCCATGAGAAGCGGGTAGACGTACAGGTGGATGCCCAGCCAGACGACCAGAATACCGATCCAGAGCGCCTCCAGGAAGGATACCGCTGCGAGGTGGAGGTGCGCGTAGAACAGGAGGTTCGCGAGGATGATCGCGCTCACCGGTAGCGCCGCCAGCCAGAGGAGGAGCGCCGGAAGGAAGTACCGTCTCAGGCCGGCCCACATCTCGCCGAAGCCGGCGTACGGGTCGTCCGCGAGGTACTGCCGGAGCATGTAGTGCACACCGGCGACGGCGGGGTTGGGAAGAACGGCGATGAGCAGGGCGAAGAGCAGCCGTGACGCCGCGACATCCTGCCGCGGCACGATTACCACGATGAGGAGAATCGGAGCCGAGATCAGCAATGCGCAGATATTCGCGAACAGGAGCGGTATGGCGTGGCGCGACAGCTGGCGGGCGCCCCGCCCCAGCGCGCGAAAGGCGAGAAGCATGGCTCCCTACTGTATCGTGCGCGGGAAACTGCCACCCATCCGGCGGGAGGCACCGGCTCCCCTCTCATCGGAGCGAGGCCCGCGGCAGACCTGCTACGATCGGGGTCGTGTCTCCCACACCGATAGAGGCCGTCCTCGTCGGCGCCGGGGCGCGCGGCACACTGGCCTATGGCGCCACGGCGCTCCAGCACCCGGAAACCCTGCGCTTCGTCGCGGTCGCCGAGCCCAATCCCGAGCGACGCGCTCGTTTCGCGCGCCAGCATGGACTGCCGGCAGCGCGCTGTTTCGCCACCTGGGAAGAGCTGCTGGCTGAGGGCCGGCTGGCGCCGGCCCTGGTCTGCGCCACGCTCGACCGGCTGCACGTCGCGCCGGCAGTTGCCGCGCTTGAAGCCGGCTACGACGTGCTGCTGGAGAAGCCGATGGCTCCGACCGCCTCGGAGTGCCTTGCCATGGTGCGAGCCGCCGAGAGCACCGGCCGGCTCCTGATGGTCTGCCACGTGCTGCGCTACGCGCCGTTCTTCGCGACGCTGCACGCGATCGTCAGCTCCGGCCGTCTGGGCGAGATCGTGACCATCGAGCACCGTGAGAACGTCGCCTACTGGCACATGGCGCACAGCTACGTGCGGGGCAACTGGCGCAACGCGGCCATCTCCTCGCCGATGATCCTGGCGAAGTGCTGCCATGACCTCGACCTGATCGTCTGGATGACGGCGGACAATCCCGTCCGTCGCCTGCATTCGTTCGGCTCGCTCTCGCACTTCCGTCCCGAGCAGGCGCCGCCCGGCGCTACCGAGCGATGCACCGACGGGTGCCCGGCCGCCGAGTCGTGTCCGTTCTACGCACCCCGCGTTT
>DATGJB010000103.1:0-11755 GCA_035295425.1 Chloroflexota bacterium
ACGCCGCATCGCCCCGCAAGGTGGAGGCCCCCCCACGCCATTTGAAGCCTCCTCCCGCTGAAACGCCCATACTCCGACCTTCGACGTGCCCTCTACTGAAGCCCCGGACGGCCCTGTCCGGGTCGCCCCGCAGGGCGACATGTCGGACATGGCGCACACCACCTCCAACCCGACTCCAACGCCACCGTCCCCAACCACGCCACATCCATCATTCGCACACGGTCCGGACAACATGCGTTCATGACGTGTTTCACGCGGTTTGCGATATGTCCGACATGTTGCCCTGCGGGGCGATCCGGACACGGCGGTCCGGGGCTTCAGGAATGAAAGACGCGTCGGGACGTGTCGTGAAGCCGCCCCCCACCGTGGCCCCGACACCGTATATCCCTGCGAAGCGGTGGCCACGGCACCGTATCTCCCCACGACGCGGTGGGCACAATGCTGCGTCGCCCTACCCCGCACTGGGCGCCAAACCGGGTCTCCCTGCGACGCCGCGGCCACGGCACCGTGTCTCCCTACGACGCCGCGGCCACAATACCCTGAAGCCTCGGTCCGCCGTGACCGAGACCGGGCCGCAGCCCGGCATGCCAGATGCTCCGCACGCCGCGGGAAACCCGTACTGAACGCGTATGATCCACACCGCACGGAGATGTCGCAGGTGACGCAGCCGGAGGATTCGGGGGTGCCGGCGTCCAAGTCGGTTTGTCAGTGAGATGCGGTACGTCCGACATGCCGGGCTGCGGCCCGGCCCGGACAGGGCCGTCCGGGGCTTCAACATATTGTGGCCGTGGCGGTTCGAGGCATACAGCGTGGTAGTCAAGGCGTAGTAGGCAAACACATTGCGAACGCCATGTCCTCGCAGGGATACACAGTGTGGCTCACACCCGCCGGCCGTTTGAACAATGAATCTGCTCCGCCACACTTTTCAGTCGTTACCGCCCCCACGCTATCCCTGTGCTGCGCTACCACGTGGCCGTGCCGCAAAAGAGGCTGGAGGACGTCGACTACAGCGATCCCGCCCGCGTCGTATTCGTCACCATCCGGGCACACCCCGGCACATCACCGTTCCGCGACGAACGCGTTGCTCGCGCGGTCGTGCGCGAGCTGGACATGATGCGGACGCGGCATCGGGTTTCGCTCTACGCATACTGTCTGATGCCCGATCACCTGCATCTCCTGCTCCGTATGGGAGATTCCGGTCGTCCACTGGGGACGGTCATCGGCGCCATGAAGTCGTTCACGACGAGGCAGTACTGGTCACTGGGATATCGGGGCGTCCTCTGGCAGGAGCGCTTCCACGACCATGTCGTCCGCCGATACGAGGCGGTTCAGACCATCGGCGCCTATATCCTGGCTAACCCGGAGCGGAAGGGTTTGGTGGAGCGAGCCCACGAGTGGCCCTGGAGCGGCACCCCCGACCCGCTCTGATCCTCAAACCACCCCCGGACATCACCGAATCGTCGGCCCGTGTTCGCCTCCACCGGCGAAGTCCCGAACCGCCATGGCCACAACACCGTGTCATCCCTTGTCGCCGTGGCCAACGCACCGTGTCACCATACAACGCGGTGTGCACGATACCGCGTCTCCCTATGACTTCCTGAGCGCTATACCCTGAAGCCCCGGACCGCCGTGTCCGGGTCGCCCCGCAGGGCGACATGTCGGACATGGCGCGTGCCACGGGTAACCCGTCATGAATGCATGGTGTCCGAACCGCGGGATCCGTCGGGAATCGTCGTGCGGATCGGGCACGCCCGCGTTGGAGTCGGTTTGAAGGTGGGATGCGTGATGCCCGACATGCCGGGCTGCGGCCCGGTCTCGGTCACGGCGGACCGAGGCTTCAGGGTATTGTGGCCGCGGCGTCGTAGGGATGCATGGTGTCGCGGCAACTTTGGCCGAGGCTTCATACCAATCGTTCGTGCACCGCACCGGCAAGCCCGTAGCCGTCGAATCTCCGGACCGCAATGCCGCCATACCCTGAAGCCCCGGACCGCCGTGTCCGGGTCGCCCCGCAGGGCGACATGTCGGGCATTGCGCGTGCCGCGGGCAACCCGTCATGAACGCGTGTTGTCCAATCCGGGGTGAATGGTGGAAATTGCGGCACGGGAGATTCCAGCGTTGGAGTAGGGTTGGAGGTGGTGCGCGCGATGCCCGACATGCCGGGCTGCGGCCCACTCCCGGAGGGTACCCGGGTCACGGCGGACCGAGGCTTCAGGGTATGGCGCCCTCCGCGACGTAGGGAGACACAGTATTGTGCCCACCGCGACGTAGGGAGACACAGCGTCGTTGAAGCGAAGGCGGGCCATACTAGTGTGGCCATGTCAACGAGGGCGGTGATACGCGGGGCCACCACGGGGAACTGGCCTCCACGGGGCGAATCACACGCCCTATAGCAACCGCGCTCTCGCGCTAGCCGTGCTGCGCGGCGGCCGACTGGATGAGCGCATCCACCTCGGGACCGAGGCGCTGGCCCCGCTTGCTCTGCTGCGCGGTCGCCCAGGCGGGCGGCTTCAGCATGGCATCGGCCAGCGGCACCCCATCCTGATGCGCCGGCGTGATCTGCATCAGCGTCTCGACGGTCGGCGCGATGTCGACCAGCCGAGCCGGATATGTCGAGGTGTAGCCGGCTCTGATGCCGGGTCCGGCAACGACCAGCGGAATATGCTGCGCGCCCCAGCTGGCCCCGCCGTGATCGCCCTTGCGGCCGATCTGCTGGAACAGCGGCGTCATCGTGATCGTATTCTCGTCGTACATCAGCTCGATATCGGGCGCTTCCGCCTGATCGAACGTGTTCAGCAGCGTGCCGTACGCCTTGTCGAGCCCCGGCGCCTGCAGCCGGGACACCGGCGAGACCAGCTGGTACTTCCCGGACGTGTTCCGCATGTACACCGCATTGACGTACGGAACGTCGGCATCGGAGAGCGCCTTCGCCACCACCGGAATGGCAGTCGGATTTTTCAGCCAGATACTCATCGAATCGCCGTGCCCCTCGTACAGCATCTGCCCGCCGGCCTTGTCCACGATCGCCTTCACCACCTGCGCGTCCACCGTGTGGGTGGCCGGGACCATCCCGTGATCGGCCGTGATGATGAAGTCCGTCTGGTTGTACAGGCCGGCCCGTTGGTACGCCGCCACGATTCGCCCGATCTGGTGATCGACATTGACCATCAGCGGCTGCATGACTGTAGCGTCGGTGCCGGAGAGATGGCCGAACGTGTCGACCTCCGGCAAATTTATCATCATCAGCCGCGGATGGTACTTGAACAGCAGCTTCAACGCCAGCGTGGTCGTCCAGTCGTCCTCCAGACCGGGCGTGCGCGGGTACGCCGGCAGGTCGAGCTGCGGGCTCTTGAGAATCGCCGTCGCCGGCACCCGGCCCGGAATCCCGCTCGGGACGTAGTGCTTCTGTGCGTTGCTTCCGCCAAAGGCCACGAAGTCCGCTGCGCCCGCCCCCAGGCCGTCGGCGGCGTAGATCTTGTGGCCGCTCAGCGCCGCGGTGACCGATCCCGGCCAGCGCTGATCGACCAGCGCAGCCAGCGAGGGCGATCCAGTTTGCCGGATCAGCTTCCCGATGTAGCCGGTTCGCGTCAGTGTCGAGTCGAGCAGGTTCGGCGACATCTGCTCGGTCCCCGGGATGCGCCAGGTGTCGCCCAAAATCAGGTGCCGTTTCGGAAGCACGCCGGAGCCGATCGTGGCGTGCGAGCTCTCGGTTACACTCGGCAGCTGGCCTACCCAGGCGTGGTCGTACGTCGTCCCCGCCGCCATCAGCTTCGCCAGATTCGGCATGCGCGCCGGATCGAATTCGTCGAAGCGCGCCGCATCCACCACCAGTACGACGGCATACGGACCTGCCCGTTTTGGTTGGGTCTTGGTCTGAGTCGCGGGCCCACGGCTTCCCGCGTACTCGATCGCGCTCGTCGCCGAGGGCACTTTGACAAGCAACCCGCTGAAGGTCAGAACGGCGGCTGCCACCAAACCGAAACGCGCTGCTCGTCCAGTATCCACCCGCATGTAATACGAAAATCCTCTCGTGGCGGCTCGAGTCCGCTCACAGCGCTGCGGCTCGACGGGGCCTCGCCGTCGAGCCAGTATCGCACCATGACAAATATGATTGTAGTGTGCCGTTCGCCCCAACCGCACGTCGGCGGGGACATTGGCTCCGCGACTGACCGTTCGGCGACCGCGGTCTCGCGGGCCACCAACTTGTGACGGGATGGCGTGCATCTGGGAAGTTCGCTAGGAAGCGTCTCGGTCCTGCCCGTCCGCTGGAAGCCTGACATGACCAGTGGCGCGCCCAACATTGAGCAATTACCGAGCAAGCACGCACGCGCCAATGCTCCCGTGGCATCCTGTATACTCGTGGACCGCCGCCCGTGAGCGAGCCCGATCGGGGAGAACCATGAGCGAACAGCCTCGCCTTTGCTATTTCATCTGTTGCACGCCCCGCAGTGGCAGCTCGCTGCTTGCCGAGGCGCTCGCCAATACCGGCCTTGCCGGGAACCCGGACGAGCACACGACGGAGCTATTGGAGCCCTGGCACACGGGTTTCACTGTTGCGGACTTCCGGAAGGCTCTTCAGCCCATGCTCGACCGAGGCTCAAGGGATGGCGTCTTCGGCGCGAAGTTGATGTGGCCGTGGCTCGAGGACCTGAGCAAGAAGCTCGCGTTTCTGGTACCACGCGAGGGCGCCTCAGTAGGCGAGGTCATGGCGAAGGTCTTTCCAGATCCCCACTACATCATGCTGACGCGGCGAGACAAAGTCCGGCAGATGATCTCCATGGGGCGGGCGGTGTGGACCAATGTCTGGAGAAGTACCGAGGCGGCAAATCAGCAGGGACGGGTCGAGGACCTGCGACTCGACCCGCGGGCAGTCGACCATGAGATGCGCGTTTTTCGTGACCTCGAGGCGTCTTTCGAGCGCTTCTTCTTCGAAAACGGCATCAAACCTTTCCGGGTCGTGTACGAGCAGCTCGTCGACCGCTACGAAGAGACCGCCCTCGAGGTCCTGGATTTTCTCGGCATCGCGCACCCGCCAAGCCTCTCATTCGCCCCACGGGTGCTCGAGCGGCAGTGGGATGCGGCGTCCGACGAGCTGCTGAGGCAGTACTACGCCGCCAAAGGAATTACCCCGCTTTCCGAGGTGGTTCAAGGACGGGACTCCGCGAACTAATCGGCGGCGTTCGGTATCGCCCTTCACCGCCGGGCGCGCCCACCCAGCTGTGTGCCTGCGACGGAGCCCTTGCCCACCCTGTTCCCGCCGAAATAGGGAGAGGCGCGGGGTCGAGCCCCGCGCCTCGAAGAGGACGTCTACCGGTCGAATTGCGCGAGTGTTAGGACCGGTTGATCGCGGTGCGGCCAGAGCCCTGCGCGCGTGACGACGAGCCATGCTTGCAGGAGTAGGCGCAAGTCTCGACGCAGTTGCCTGGCGAGGACGCGCAGCCGCTGCACCCCTGGTTGATGATGCACTTCGAGCCCTTCGGGCAGTTCTTGTCGTTCGTGCAGGTCGGGGCCTTCGTGCAGAACGTATTGGCGCCGCAGAAACCCTTGCCGTTCGCATCCTGGAAACAATAGGTGCCGAGGCCACTATGGCCGCAGCTCTGATTGCCGCACTGGTTGAAGCCGTTGGTACAGTTGCCGGGTGTGGAACACTTGCTGCACTTGCCCGTGCTCGGGCTCGCAGCTCCAACCCCGACGACGCTACCCGCGCCGAGCGCGCCGCCCAACGCCGTTGCGAACACTGCCTTGAGGGCAGTTCCCCGGGAAACCGGGGTGGCAAGCGTCTTGGTCAGGCTGTCGAACTTCTGTTGCTCCAAAATTCACTCTCCTTCAATCTGGCATGATTGCCAAATACGAGCCTCTCGACCTCCTCGGCCTGAGAGGTAAAAACGCCACCGGCGGTCCTCTTCCCTAGTTTAACCCGTGAGCGCCTATTCTGGGCGCTTCGCCCCCAAATCGTACCTCCCCTTGCGCTCCGCATGTTTCCTGAAGCGCTCCCGGCCCACGCCGTAGATCGACCCATCCGACCTCGCACCGTGTTACCACAGATTTGGCGGTTCCTCTCCTTCAGCCTGCCGGGGCGGCCGGCATATCCGTCTCTTATCCCCACAATACCAGGATCTTCGGCAAAGTCAATAGGTGAATTCCTGGCGTGACCAGTGTTGCGCCTGTCTGGGGCGCGGTCGGGCACCGACGCATACGGGGCTCCTTATACCGGCTCCGGGCCGCGCGAGCTCTCTCGGGCCGACGCCTGCTATCCTACCTACGTCGCCGTGCACCGGACGGACCCGACATCCGCCAGGCGACCGCGCCCTGTCGGAACGGCATGACTACCAAGAAGGACACACACTATGTGCTCTATACTCCACCGCCGCGCGGCAGACGTCGGGGGAACCCGCCGTGCGGCAGTAGCAGAGCAAGCGCGAGCATGCGCGCCGCTTCGTGTCGATGCTGAGAGGAGGCAGTGACCAGACAGGTGCTCTCGTACTTCATCTGCTGCACCAAGCGCAGTGGTAGTTACCTCCTGTGCGAGGCGCTGGAGAACACCGGGCTCGCCGGCAGACCATCAGAGCACATTCCTACGGACGTCAATCCATGGCACCCCGGCTTTACGCTCGAGAACTATCGCGCGTCGTTTCGCGTGATGATCGAGAAGGGCACAACGGGTGGAATATTCGGGTGCAAGGCCATGTGGCCATGGTTCGGCGACCTCGTGGGCAAGCTGGAGGTCCTCGCTCGTCGCGAGACCACTCCCGTCGATCGACTCTTGGCCGAGCTCTTCCCGAACCCACACTACATCATGCTCACGCGCCGCGACAGAATCCGCCAGGCGATCTCCGTGGCCAGGGCGGAATGGACGAACGTCTGGAAGAGCACTGAAGCCCGGTACCCGCGCAACCGCGTCGAGGACCTGCGTATCGACCCGCGTACGGTCGACCACGAGGCCCGGGTAATCGCAAATATCGAGTCCTCCTTCGACGGCTTCTTCGACCGATACGGAATCAGTCCATTCCGCGTCGTCTACGAGGACCTGGTGGAACGGTACGAGGAGACGGCGCTCGAGATTCTGGATTTCCTCGGTATCCCACATCCAGCGCACGTCTCGTTCGGTGAGCGACGGCTTGAGCGCCAGTGGGACGCCGCGTCGGACGAACTGCTGCGGCAATACTACGCCGCGAAGGGATTCAATCCGATCGGCGGCGCGGCACCCCGGTCAGGCGGCTGACGCGGTCGGCACTGCCTCGTGAGGGCCGCTCTGCGGTCGTGGCGCCCTCAGGAGTGCAATCGGGCTTCCTCGAAAGTGAACGGTTGACCGCGACTGCTATTCGTGGCATGCTAGTGCTGTTCGAGATGTCGGCGCGGCCGGCGGGGAAGGGAAATGCGACAGCTACTGTATTCCGTCGTGCTAGGTGGTCAACCGCGACCGGCATTGGCCCCTGGTCGCGATCATTGTTGACTCCTCAAACAGCTTACGGTAGTGTACTTACAGACAGGAGAGGATACGACTACCGGCCGCGAAGGCCGTTAGAAGGGCTCTACCACATCACGGTTATCCGCAGGAGGATGTGAGGTTGGACGGATTGTTGCTCGTTGCTCGCCTGGTACTTGCCGCGATCTTTCTCGTGGCGGCGGCTACCAAGCTCTTGAACCGACAAGGCACGGTCGCCGCCGTCGAAGCGTTCGGTGCGCCGTTGGCGGTGGCGCCCGCCATCGCGTTTGTGCTGCCGCTCGCGGAGCTCGCGGTGGCCGTCGCGCTCATACCCACGCGGACCGCCTGGCTCGGTTCTATCGGCGCGCTGGTCCTTCTCGCCGTCTTTATGGCCGCGATCGGCATCAATCTCTCGCTCGGCCGCAGGCCCAGTTGCAATTGCTTCGGCCAGCTCTCCTCCAGCCCGATTGGGCTGCGCACACTCGCACGTAACGCCGTTTTCGCCGCCATCGGTCTCTTCATCGCCGTCGGCGGTCACGGCAACGCCGGTACCAATCTCAACGACTGGCTGGACGGACTGAGTACCGCCAACCGGATCGGACTTGCCGCCGTCATCGTCGGGGGAGTCCTGGTGGTGACCGCCTGGCGCGTGCTCTACGAACTCCTGAAGCAGAACGGCCGGCTCCTCGCCCGCGTTGAAGCACTGGAAGAAGCTGCCGCCGGGATGGGTTTTGCGCCAGCGCCGCTTCAGCTTCCCGAGTCGCCTTTTGGTCTGGCCGTTGGTACGCCCGCGCCGACATTTTCGTTGCCGGACATAAAGGGAAACACGATTTCGCTTGAGAACCTCCTCGCCCGCGGCAAGCCGATCCTGTTAGTGTTCACGAATCCCAACTGTCTGCCATGCAAGGAGGTACAGAAGAACCTCCTGGACCGCGCCGGCTTGCCTGACCGCGCATGGCCGGTGTTCATCAGCGCCGGAGACGCGGAGGAAAGCCGCGCGAAGCTTAACATGATCTCCGGACCCACGATTCTCGTCGAGGAGAATGGGACCACGGTCCTTGAGGCGTACGGCGCCCCCGGCATGCCCGGGGCCGTGCTCATCGACACCGACGGCAAGATCGCAACCCCGCTATTCGCCGGGACCGACGACATCGCGGCCTTGGCCGACTTCCTGTTAGCGCCCAGTGCGACCGGCATACCGCTCCTCGATCAAATGCCAATGCTGGCTGGTGGCAACGGACATCGTGCGCCCGGCGCTCTCTACCCGGGCGACTCCGTGCCCTCGATCGTGCTGCCAAATCTCGAAGGCGAGACTGTCGACCTGGCCGAAATCACCCGAGGCCGCCGCACCATGCTGATCTTCTGGAATACCGGCTGCGGTTTCTGCCAGGACATGATTCCCGAGCTTAAAGACTGGGAGCGGAAAAAGCCTGGCGATGCGCCAGAGATCGTGCTCATCTCGGCCGGCTCGGCCGAGGACCTGCGCGAGACTGGTTTTCGCTCCACGGCTTTGATGGATCCGACCTTCTCAGTTAGTGACCGCTTCGGCGCCGATGGCACTCCGATGGCGATCCTGATAGACGAGGACGGAAAGGTCGCTTCCGGCCTGGCCACCGGGGCCGGCCCGGTTCTAACGCTCGCCCGGTAACTCCGGGCGTTCAGGCGAGCAGGTAGAGCGGTGCCCACAACGCCCGAGCTCTGCTACTTCATCTGCTGCACGCAGCGGAGCGGCAGCTACCTGCTCTGCGAAGCGCTCGAGAACACCGGTCTCGCCGGCCGTCCCGGCGAGACCCTTCCCGCCAGCATGGAACCCTGGCACGAGGGCTTCACGCTCGACAACTACCGCGCGGCTTTTGGGGCGGCGTTCTCGCGCTGGACCTCCGGTGGCATCTTCGGGGCGAAGCTCATGTGGCCCTGGTTCGAGGACTTCACGACCAAGCTGGAGATCCTCGCGAGGCGTACCGGAACGCCGGTGCCCGAGCTCATCGGTCAGATCTTCCCGAACCCGCACTACATCATGCTCACCCGCCGCGACAAGGTGCGCCAGACGATCTCTCTCGCCAAGGGCGACTGGACCAGGATCTGGAGAAGCACCGATAAGCAGCAGCCCAAACGGCCGATCGAAGAGCTCCGGATCGATCCGCGCGTCATCGACACCGAAATGCGAATCACCATCGAGCACGAGACGTCCTTTCAGCGCTACTTCCAGCGCCATCAGATTCCCTTGTTTCCCGTGGTATACGAGGAGCTGGTCGACCGCTACGAAGAGACGGCTCTCGAGATCCTCGACTTTCTGGGCATCTCCCACCCTCCCGATCTCGTCTTCGGGCCACGAAAGCTCGAGAAGCAATGGGACGCCGCATCCGACGAGCTACTCCGCCAGTATTACGCGGCCAAAGGCATGACGCCGGTGCGGGACTCTTCCCCCGGCCGGCGCTAGACCCGGCCCAGGCGGCGGGCGCAGTGTCGTTCTCGTAGCCATCTGATTGCCGGCTGCGCAGGCGTCAGGGCCGCGGTCAGTGCGACGCGGTTGGGGTCCAGGCCGGGCCTCGGGTGTCGCTTCAACCGCCCCAATGGTGCAGACTGTTTGGTACACGCCCCTATGGAGAGGCGTTTTGATGGCAGAGGCACAGCGGCAAAAGCCGAGTGATATTGTGGCGCAGCATCTGGCCGCGGCCAGGACGGCATTCGATTCGGCCGAGGGGCTGCCAGGCGCGGTCGACGCTGCACTGAAGACGCACTACGCCGTGAAGGTGGCACAGCTCCAGATCACGATGGCTTTCTGGAACGACGAGCGCGACAAGCTTGGCCCTATTACATCACTGAATATGGCGGAAAGGCAGGTGGAGGCGGCGCTGGCGGCCGTCCCCGAGCCGCGCGCACGGGGCGGGCTGCCCGCCAACATCTCCCTGCGCCTCGAGTTCGCGCTCACGATCGTCGAAAAGTCCCGCGACCGGCTCGTTGAGTACGATCCACGGGACTGACACGCCCACGGGCGTCGACTCCTGCAAAACGTTCGAGTACGGAGTCGCTCGACCGGCCGATACCTCCCTCGACGAGGCGGCGTCTCGAGACAGGGAGGCCGTCCCGTCGGCCGCAACCCTTCCCGGCGAATCAGCCGACGCTGCCCTGGGCACACGTACAGACGTCCGGGCGGCTCCGACGAATAGACAGCGGGCGGCGCCGGTTGGCGCCGCCCGCTCTTCACGCAAGTTCCTGGGGTCTACTGACCGACCCGCTTGCGGGCGTGATCTACGGGAACGAAACTGCCTCCATGCCGCCGGAGTTGCCGCCCGCATCGTTCATGGCCGCGAACGCGACCGCGTTGCTGGTCGAGCAACCCGAGCCCACGGTCAGAAGATCGATCAGACCACCCTGGACGTTGTCCACCAACAGCACGCCGCCGGCGTTGACGACCTGCATCGGGCCCGAGTAAAGGGTACCGCCCAGCAGATTCGCCTCGTTGACGAACGTGCCAGGGGCGGCGTAGGCCGACACGAAATCAGCGCCCGAGCTGTTCTGGATGCCTTCGTTGCCGCCCCAGACGCACGTGGCATCGAGGGCGGTGTTGGACTCGTTGTAGCCGTTCGGGTCGGTTCCAACTCCCGCCCAGGTAATCGTCGACGGTGCGGACCACGTGCCGTCCTCCACGATCCCGGGACTCAGAAGGGTACCGGTGGCTACCTGGTTGCCGAAGGCCGAGATGCCGTCGGGGTACGACGCGCCGGCGCCGGTGTCCGGGGCCGCCGAGCCCGCAAGGGCGAGCGACGTCTTGAAGCTGTCGATGGTCCCGCCCGAGACGTTCGGGTTGAGCGGGTTCGTCGCCTCGATGTACTCGCCCTTCCCCTTTCCAAGGACCTGGAGATTGACGTAGACCGTGCCGCTGGGGCCGGCCTTGGAATACTTGGGCTTGCCGAGTGCGCACGTCTTGGGGTTCACGGCGAGCCGCTCGATCGAGCCGGAGAAGTCGGCGCTGTACACGGCGTTCCCCTCGGGAGCAGCCTTGACGTCCTCGGGCGTACCCTTGGGATCTGCCACGGTGCTCACCTGGGCGCCGATCAGGCCGGTCGCCGTGCTGGGGATCGTGAAGCTCAACCAGCTGCCGGGAGCCGCGCCGGCGTTGAGATTGGCCTCGACCAGGCAGGCGCTCGTCGGCTTCTTGCCATGGGTCAGCACGGCGATCTGGTTCGAACCGAAGTAGTTGGCGCACTCGTTCGCCGTGTCGGCGAACGCCTGCAGCAGACCGCCGCTGGTGTTGAAGACGTCGATGAAGTTGGTGCCGGAGCCACACGAGGTCCCCGTACCGGTGTTTGCATACAGGAACGAGCCGCC